>JBGVIJ010000071.1:0-17137 GCA_045123075.1 Phascolarctobacterium sp.
TGGAGCACAAGTCCCTCTTGCATTATTCGGTTATTCCTCCATGACCTCTAACATCATTCGTGCGCCCAGCTTAAAGCTGTTCTGAAAGATTAAGCAATCCGTGATAGTATCGTGTTCTTGAACACAATCGGAGTATTGCTCAAACAACTCTTTCTGCTCGTCTGTCATGGTGCCTCTGAGTTTTTCTTCGTTTCTACAAATCAGCTCCAGTAGCTTCTTGTACTCCTTAGAGGAAGTGTCGTACTCTGTAGGCTCAATATTTCCGTACCAAAATTCTTCAAGGATTCTCATACCGCCTCCTCCTCATAGATCATCTCACGAAGGATGATTTCTACTTGATATAATCTCTGTGCATTCGACCCCACCGACCAATAGGTCTTGTTTTTCTCCGGTAAACGAATATCGGGAATATAGTAATCACCACAACGGATATAGTTCAGTTCTTGCAGCATATGTACCTCCAATAAGATTCAAACATTCTGATAAAGATAGAAAAAAACGATACCTGGTTGTGAAAACCAAGTATCGCCAATTTTTCTTGTCGCACTCCTATACGGCAGCTACCCTATGTCAGCAATGTTCTCATACTGTCTTATTGGAAACTACCCTCGGGAGCCTTATTTATCTAATTCTTTTGGTTACGAAACCAAGTTCATCTTTAGTAATTTCTAAAACGTAGGGGAAGAGGTCGTACTTAATGCACATCCAGAAGTCAGGTTCCGGGAAGATGTGTTGAGTTTCAGGATTGAAGAAGTGTTCGCCACCTTTGAATTGCAGTGCTGCAACACGTTCATCCATATTGGTAATTTCTTCGTCGTCAAGAATGCTCTTAATATATTCTGCGCACAGTTCGTCTTCTTCAGCAAGTTCTTCTGCATTCCAACCCATGCTCACGAGAGAAACAACTTCCGGTTGAGTTTCGATGATGTATTCTGCAATAGCGCGAGCATTTACTAAACCGCCTGCAAGGATTTGGGTAGCATTGGTAGCATTTACAACGCCTTGAGTACCTGCACTGGTGGTGTGCAAGATGGTTTTACCTTTAACGATTTCTGCATTAACGGAGCTGGGAGAGTTACCAAAGTCGAAGCCTTCAACCTTGATACCGTTGCGTTCGCCAAAGAGCAAGCTATTAGGAGTAGTTTCTTTTAATTTGAAAGCTTCTTTCACAGTACCGATGGGGCGAATAAGTTCTGCACCCATATCGTACAAATAGTTTTCTAAGGAAAAGGCTCTGAACACGTCGATGATGACGGTTAGGCCTTCTGCTTGCTTGGCACCTTCAATCAAACGCAGAATGTTTACTTTGCCGTTATATCTTTTCATTTATATATCCCCTTTAAAAATAAAGTGTGTTATAAGTCTTTAGGACATTATAACACACTTTTTATTTTAGTTTTTAATTTTGAAGATAATCGCGTAGAGTACAGGCAAAACAACCAAAGTTAGTAAGGTTGCACCTGTTAAACCCGCCGCGATGGTAACTGCCATGGAGTTCCAAAAATCACTAAAGAAGAGAGGGATAAGTCCCAAAACTGTTGTGAATGCCGCCAGCATGATAGGACGGAAACGAACGATGGCAGATTCCGTAATGGCTTCAATAGGAGTCATGCCTGCTTCCAAATGTTGTCTGATTTGGTCGATGAGCACAACGCTGTTGCGGATGATGATACCAGCCAAGGCAAGGATGCCTATTTGTGTCATCATACCCATGGAAGAGTTGAAGAAGAGCAAACCCCAAACAACACCAATGATTCCCAAGGGAACAGTACAGATGATGATGAACAGCTTGCGAATATCCTGCAATTCCAACATCAAAAGAATGGCCATCAAGATAATCATGATAGGAACAGGTTTCAAGAGGTAACCCAAAGTCTTTTTACTATCTTCAAGGCTACCGCCAATTTCGATGGTAAGGTCACCAGGAAGATTATTACGAACGCTTTTCAGTTCGTTGTAAACTTCCGTGGTTACGTCATTGCCTGTAACGCCTTCGATGATGTTACCGCAAACAGTGATTGTAGGTTGTAAGTTACGGCGCCAAATCATATTGTCTTCGCTAACATAACCAATTCTAGCTACCTGAGCCAAGGGGACTGCTCCTTTAGAAGTAGGGATGGAAACAGTTTCCAGTTGGGTAATGGTTGCTCTTTGATTAGGTTCAAGACGGAAGACGATATCAATATCTTGGTCACCTTCCAAATAACTTGCAATGGTGTAACCGCTGACTTGAGCTTGCAATGCCATGGCAACACTTTGACGAGAAAGACCCATTTGTAAAAGCTTATCGTTATCAATGGTTACTTGTACCGCGTTGGAGTGTTCCATCCAATCGTAACGAGTTTGGGTAATGTTAGGATTAGCAGTCATTACGTTACGCACTTTTTGAGCGTACTCTTTGACAAGTTCTGCATCGCTACCTTTAACACGTAACATTACTGGATAGGGAGCAGGGGGACCCAGAGGTATGGAACGAGAAATGGAAATTACATCCGGTAAATGTTCTTGGGTAAGCTGTGCAATTTTATTTTCTAAACGCTTACGACCTTCGATATCCTTAGCGACAACAACAAGTTGTGCGTAGTTGTCACGAGGTTGCACAGGATCCATAACAAGTACGAAGCGGGGAGCACTTTTACCAACGTAGGTGGAAACTCTGTCTAAGTCTTCGTCGTTAAGGATAAGCTTAGTAAGTTTATTTGCTGCAGCGTCCGTAGTTTTCAGGGAACTACCTTCGGGAAGGTTAAGTTCTACCAAAAGGTCAGGGCGAACAGATGCGGGAAAGAATTCCTGTCTAATAAAGCGCATCATAAAAGTTGATACGAAGAATAATACAAGGGTTGTACCTAAAACCAAAGCACGGTTTTTTAAGGAGAAGGTTAAAAGACTACGGAACTTTTTATAAAAAGGAGAGTCGTAGCTTTCTTTTTGAACAACTGTAGGACGAAGCCATGAATAACCCAAAACAGGAGCTAAGGTTGCAGAAACCAACCAAGACAAAAGCAGGGTAATGGTCATTACAGGGAAAAGAGATTCACAAAATTCCGAGGAGCTGGAATCTGAAAAGGCAATGGGCATAAAACCTAAACAGGTAATTACGGTGCCTGTAAGTAGCGGCCAAGCGCAAGTTTGAAATGCGTAGGTTGCAGCTTTAGTACGTTCCCAACCTTCGGAGATTTTTACTTCCATCAGCTCTACGACAACAATGGCATCGTCTACAAGCATACCCAAGGAGAGAATCAAAGCACCAAGGGAAATCTTGTGCAGGTCAATCTTCATTGCATACATGAAGCAGAAAGATCCAAGCAAAATGAGAGGGATACATACGGAAATGATATAGCCACTACGTTTACCCAAAGTGAAGAGGCTAATTGCCAGGACGATAAAAATTGCTTCGTAAAGACTTTCGGAAAATTCGTCAATGGATTTTTTTACAACCTCAGGCTGATTAGCAACTTGTCCAATCTCTAAGCCCAAGGGTAAAGTTTTTCTAATCTTTTCGATTTCGATGGCAAGATTTTCCCCAAGCTGAATATTATTACCACCATCTGCCATGGAGATGGCAATACCGACAGCAGGCTCGCCGTTAAAATACATTTTATATTCAGGAGGGTCTGCGTAACCGCGGGTTACTTGGGCGATATCTCCTAAACGGAACACTTTACCATTACCGTTGATGGGGATGGAGCGAATGTTTTCTAAGCTGTCAGGCGAACCTGTAATACGCAGGTAAGCGTTGTTTGATTCTGTTTCTACCATGCCGGAAGGGGTTACGGCAGTTTGCGCTTTAATCATACTTGCCAAACTGTTAATGTCTAAACCAAGTTGGGCAAGTTTATCAGTATCCATTTGTACATAGATTTTTTCAGGTTGCACGCCAACAAGTTCAACCTTTTTTACGTCGGGGATACCGTAAAAACCCAGTTTAATCTTTTCAGCATACTGGCGTTTTTCTTCAAAGGAGAAGCTTTCGCCGGTAATAGCGTAGATGTTACCGTAAACGTCATCAAAGCGGTCATTGTAAAAAGGTCCTACAACGCCTTCAGGTAAATTACTTTTAATATCATCCACAAGATTACGCAATTCAAGCCAGTGTTGGCGTACCTCGTTACTTTTTACTTCATCCTTAAGATAAGCAGTGATAACTGTAACTCCTGGACGAGAGTAACTGGTAACTTTATCAATGTTAGGTAAAGTCTGAATTTGCTTTTCAATCTCGTCAGTAACGTGCATTTCCACTTGTTTTGCACTGGCTCCGGGCCAAGCTGCGGAAATGACCATTTGCTTTACGGTGAAACTGGGGTCTTCACTACGACCGAGGTTACGGTAGGAAAAGATACCCATAACTAGCATGAGAAAGGCGAAAAAATAAACAAGCTGCTTGTGTTTGATGGACCAATCAGCCCAGTTACTATTTTTCATTTGCGCTCACCGCTTTCCATAAGGCGCACGTCTTGATTGGGGACAAGTTTGTTAAGTCCTGCGGTAACGACTACATCGCCACGGGTAACGCCATTAGTAACAATGACGTCATTACCAGCGTAATCAGCGATGGTAATATCTTGTACGTTAGCTTTATTATCTTTAACAATCCAAACCTTTGCCTGCTCGTTAGTTTGATAAATCGCGGTGGCAGGGAGTAGGAAGTGTTCTTCCTTGCCATTGTTCAATACTACCTTGGCAGTCATACCAAGTTTTGCTTCAGCAGGCATATTTTCCAGTGCAACGCGAACCCTGTAAGTTTTAGTTACGGGGTCGGACATAGGAGCAATTTCGCTAATTGTACCTTTAACTTGTGTATTGGGAAGTGCCCAAAAACTAACAAAAGCCATCTGCCCTAACTTCAGAGCTGATAGCTTACTTTCGGGGACATTAATTTGTACCTCACGATCGCCATTCTGCACAACGGTAACTAGGGGAGAGCCCGCTGCTGTTACTTGACCTATTTCACCGGTTATATTTGCAACAACACCGTTGGCATCACTGCGCAGTTTGGTATATTCAGTTTGATTACGATTTACAGTTGCTTGTGCCTGCGCTTGTGTTAAAGTAGCGTTGGCCGCGTCCAGTTGAGTTTTATACTGGTCGTAGGTAGCTTGGCTGACTGCGCCGCCCTTATACAATTTAAAGAAGCGTTCTGCGTTATCAGCAGCCAGTTTTTGAGCGGCAATGGCACTGGCAAGTTGCGCTTCACTGGATAACAATACTTGGTTAACATCTTTAGGGTCAATAGTCATCAGGATTTGACCTGCAGTAACTGTATCACCAATATTAACGTAGCGATTGTCGATTTTCCCGGAAACTTGGAAAGCAAGGTTGCTTTCGTAGCGACCACGAACTTCACCGGGATAAACGTCTGTGGTAATAGTGCTTATTTCACCAACGGTTATGGTTCGCACCAAGGGGATAACCTTAGTGGGCTGAGGCTTGGTAGCCATAACATTGTATAACTGCCAGCCTGCAGCGATAATCAAAGCCGATGTAGAAAGGGCGATAACTTTTTTCTGAGAAATCTTCTCTAGAAAGGTTTTGGTATCCATGATACACCTCCTAATCCTCTTGTTATTTACTTAAAGAAGCAAGATATGAATCTAAAACTTGGGTAAGGTATACTCCTTGTTCTCCGGGAGCGTAACCACCAAGTTCTTGTACTTGATTTTGAGTGAGGAAGAAGAACATAATGGTACTTTCAATAGTAAACGCTACGTGGGTAGGCTTAGTATCAGTGTTCAACTCTTTGCACTCAATAGCTTGTTCAACCAGTTCAGTCATGAATTGGTGCAGAATGTATAATTTGTTTTTTACAAATTTCTCAAAGATGGGTTGCGGTGCCATAAGTTCACGGCAAATCAAAGGAATGGATTCCGGATTGGTTTCTTGAATTTTAGACAAAGCATCCACGTAATGACGAAGTTTGGACAAAGGGGACATATCTATTGCGCGGATATCGTCAATTAATTTGAAGAAAATAACAGCCTGTGAGTTCAGAACTTCTTGATACAGATTTTTCTTGCCACCGAAATAATAGGAAATCAGAGCACTGTTGCAACCGCTGGAATTAGCAATTTGTTTGATGGAAACAGCGTTGAAATTATTCATGGCAAAAAGAGTTGTAGCAGCTTGTAAGATTTTTTCTGCACTTGTCGCAATATTTTCGGAACCAGTCATCATAAACAATACCTCTCTTGGGAAATCTTATCTGTAATTTATATAACTAATTATATACTAAAATACACCTATATAGCAAATTAAGTTATAGTTTGTATTTGTCAAATTGGTAGAACTTTTGAAAAATGTGCAGGTGTTTTGTTATAATATCATTAGTAATTTGAAGGGAGGTCATAAGATGGATATACAAATGATTTTATTAGCAGTTCTGGGAATGATTCTATTAGTGCTTTTAGTGCTGCTTATTTTAATAGTAAAGAAGTTGAATTCTCCGCAAGAAAATCCTTTGGAAAAACGTTTGGAATATTTAGAGCGTAATTTATATGAAGCCTTACGTGATATGAGAGGGGAGCAAAATACTTTGGCGCGTGCTGCCAGAATGGAAAGCCAAGCTGCCAGTGATAGATTGAATGAAATGATAGGTACTCGCTTGGAAGAACTGCACCGTAACCTTGGTGAGATGCAAAGTCTGGCTGGTGGTGTGGACGATTTAAAACGTATCCTTACAAATGTTAAGACTCGTGGCGTGTGGGGTGAAATGCAGCTGGCGAAATTACTTTACGATGTTCTGCCTAAGAATAGAGTTGCAGAAAACGTAGAGGTTGTTCCTCGTAGTAACTGTAGGGTAGAATTTGCCTTGCGCTTGCCCGGTAGTGAAGCAGGTCAGGAGATACTTTTACCTATCGATGCTAAGTTTCCTCAAGAAGATTACTTGCGTTTAGTACAGTCTCGTGAAGCAGGCAATGTTGAGCTTGCAGAGGATGCTTTAAAAAATCTAGTGCGTCGTTTGAAAAGTGAAGCAAAAGATATTAGCGAGAAGTATGTTTGCCCGCCGCACTCTACTGATTTTGGGGTTATGTATTTGCCAAGTGAAGGATTGTACCTGGAAGCACTTAACGTACCCGGTTTGGTCGAGGAGCTGCAAAAAACATATCGAGTGTGCGTGGCAGGCCCCAGTACTTTGGCGGCGTTAGTTAATAGTTTGCAAATGGGCTTTAGAACCTTGGCAGTGCAACAACGTACTGACGAGGTGTGGAGACTTTTGGCGGCAGTGAAGCAGGATATGGAAGCCTTGGCGACTGCTCTTGATAAAACTAGTAAGAAGTTAGATGAAGCAGGAGCGAGCGTAGCGACGGCGAGTAAGAAAGTCAATAGCATTAGTAAACGCTTGCAAGATGTAGAAAGGGAAGAACTTTAAAATTTTTTTAAAGAAATGTTGCGTTTGACACAATTATTGCCAATATTTTGTTTAAATACTTGGCTAAAGATGATATAATGTGTAAGTTAATTATTGAATTTAGGAAAGTAGGGTAATTATGTCACAAACAATTTGGTCCTTAGTACCTCCGCTCATCACCATCGCTTTGGCACTGTACACTAAAGAGGTGTATATCTCTTTGATTGTAGGTATCCTGACCGGTGCGTTGATGTTCTGCGATTTTAACATCATTTCTGCAATCGACACTATGTTCACTATTATGGAATCTAAAGTTGGCGGCAACGTTAACATTCTTGTATTCCTTGTTCTCTTGGGCATTCTTGTTGCAGCTATTTCCAGATCTGGTGCTTCCAAAGCTTATGGCGAATGGGCAGCACGTAGCATCAAAGGCAAAGCAAGCGCTTTGTTCGTAACTTCTTTCTTGGGTATGCTCATTTTCATCGATGACTACTTCAACTGCTTAACCGTAGGTACTGTAATGCGCCCGGTTACTGACAAATTTAAAATTACTCGTGCTAAATTGGCGTACATCATCGACGCTACTGCAGCACCGATTTGTATTATTGCTCCCGTTTCCAGCTGGGCAGCAGCAGTAAGCTCCTCCTTGCCGGAAGATAGCAAAATCGATGGTTTCCAATTGTTCTTGCAAACCATTCCGTACAACTACTATGCATGGTTCACTTTGGCTTTCTTGATGTTCCTTATCTGGAGCGGTAAAGACTTCGCAACCATGGCTGCTTTTGAAAAGAAATATGGTACTGATGTACTTGTTCCTGCTGAATATCAAGATGAAGAAACCGGCAAAATTTCCGGTAATGGCAAAATCATCGACTTGGTATTGCCCTTGGCTGTTTTGATTGCTGGTTGCGTATTTGGTATGCTTTACACCGGTGGCATTCTGGAAGGTGCTGGTGTAGCTCAAGCTTTCGCAGATTGCAACTCTTCTAAAGGTCTTGTAATCGGTTCCTTCATGGCATTGGCATTTACCTTCTTCTTGTATGTTCCTCGCGGAGTTCTGCGTTTTAATGTTTTCTGTGAATGCTTCTCCGCTGGTTTCAAAGCAATGACTCCGGCACTGTTCATCCTGTGCTTGGCATGGTCCTTGTCCGGTATCTGCGGTGAAGATTACCTGAACATCGGCGGTTATGTAAGCCAAGTAGTTGGTAACAACGCAACCTTGGGTATGTTCTTGCCGGCAATGTTCTTCCTTGTTGCTATTGGTCTTGCTTTTGCAACCGGTACTTCTTGGGGTACTTTCGGTATCTTGATTCCCATCGTATTGGCTGTAATCGGTGATTGCAATGAATTGACCGTTGTTACCATCGCTGCTGTATTGGCAGGCGCTGTTGGCGGCGACCATGTTTCCCCGATTTCTGATACCACCATTCTTGCATCTGCAGGTGCGCAATGTAACCACCTTGACCACGTTGGAACTCAAATTCCGTACGTATTGGTAGTTTCTGCCTGCTGCTTAATCGCTTACGTTGTAGCTGGTGTATGCGGTAGCGGTATGACCGGTCTTTTTGCAGGCTTGGGTGCATTGGTAGTAGCAATGTTTGTAGTTTACAAAAAAGCTTAATTAAATAAAATCTTAATGTTAAGGAGAGATTGATTAGTTATGAAATACATGACTGGTAATGAAATTCGCGAAAAGTTTCTTAAATTTTTCGAAGAAAAACAACATTTGATGTTGCCCAGTGCGTCCTTGATTCCTCAAGACGACCCGACCTTGTTGATTATCGGTGCAGGTATGGCACCCTTCAAACCTTTCTTCACTGGCAAAATGAAACCGCCTTCTCCGCGTATCACCACTTGCCAAAAATGCGTACGTACCGGTGACATTGAAAACGTTGGCCGTACTGCTCGCCACCATACCTTCTTTGAAATGCTTGGTGACTTCTCCTTTGGCGATTACTTCAAAAAAGAAATTATTCCCTGGAGCTGGGAATTCCTCACTAAAGTTTGCGAATTGCCCGTAGATAAACTCTGGATCACCATTCACACTGAAGACGACGAAGCTTTCGAAATCTGGACTAAAGATGTTGGCGTTGACCCGTCCCGCATCATCCGCATGGAAGAAAACTTCTGGGAAATCGGTTCCGGCCCCTGCGGTCCTTGCTCCGAAATCCATATTGACCTTGGTGAAGAACGCGGTTGCGGCAAACCTGATTGCGCAGTAGGCTGCGATTGTGACCGTTTCCTCGAACTCTGGAACTTGGTATTTACCCAATACAACCAAAACGAAGACGGCACTTACACTCCGCTCAAAAACAAAAACATCGATACCGGTGCTGGTTTGGAACGTCTTGCTTCCGTACTCCAAAACAAACCTTCCAACTTTGAAACCGACTTGATGTTCCCGATTATCGAATACGCTGCAAAAATCGCTGGTATCGAATACGGTGCTGACGAAAAATCCAAAGTATCCCTTAAAGTTATCGCTGACCACGCACGCAGCATGACCTTTATGATTGGCGACGGCATTCTGCCCTCCAACGAAGGTCGTGGCTATGTATTGCGCCGCATTCTGCGCCGTGCAGTTCGTCATGGTCGCTTGATTGGTATCAACCAAATGTTCCTTGCTGGTGCAGTTGATATCGTAATCGAAATGTTCGGTCACGTTTACACCAACTTGGCTGAAAAACGCGAATACATCCAAAAAGTTATCGAAATGGAAGAAACCAGCTTCCTCCGTACCTTGAAACAAGGTAGCGAACTTTTGAATGAAGAAATCGCT
Organism: Phascolarctobacterium sp.; assembly: GCA_045123075.1. Lineage (GTDB taxonomy): Bacteria > Bacillota > Negativicutes > Acidaminococcales > Acidaminococcaceae > JAHHUH01. Next base: position 10,125 of record JBGVIJ010000071.1, read on the forward strand.
AAATTGAAAGAAACCAACGGCACTGTTCTGGATGGCGCAACTGCTTTCAAACTGAACGACACCTTTGGCTTCCCCTGGGAATTGACTGCTGAAATTCTCGAAGAACATGGCATGACCATGGACAAAGCTGGCTTTGACGCTGCTCTCGAAGTTCAACGTAAAATGGCTCGTGACGCACGTGACGACAAAGCAGGCCGTCCTGTTATCTATAACACCAACGGTGTAGTAGTAGCTGACCTCAAAGTTGACGAAGCTGCAACCGCTGGTAAAATCGTACGCTTGTATCCTGCACAAGATGCACAACCCGTTGAAACTGCTGGTGACGGCACTGAAGTTGCTGTAATCTGCGACGTAACTGCTTTCCACGCTGAAGGCGGCGGTCAATTGGGTGACATCGGTACCATTACTGCTCCTACCGGCGTAATCCAAGTAACCGTAACCAAAAAATTGCCTGACGGCGCTACCATCATGATTGGTAACGTTGTAGAAGGCGTTGTAAATGTTGGTGAAGAAGTAACCTTCACTGTACAAAATGCTCGTAAAAACGACATCGCTCGTAACCACACTGCAACCCACTTGCTCCATGCTGCTTTGAAACAAGTTCTTGGTGGTCACGTAAACCAAGCTGGTTCCTATGTTGGTCCCGACCGTTTGCGTTTTGACTTCTCTCACTTCTCCCAAGTAACTGAAGCTGAATTGAAAGAAGTAGAAGCAATCGTTAACGAAGAAATATTGGCAGCTAAAGAAGTTGCTATTGAAGAACTTCCTATCGAAGAAGCTAAAAAACGTGGTGCAACCGCACTCTTCGGTGAAAAATATGGCGATGTTGTTCGCGTAGTAACCGTTCCTGAATTCTCCATGGAATTCTGCGGTGGTAGCCATGTAAGCAATACTGCTCAAATCGGTATGTTCAAAATCGTTTCCGAAGCAAGCACCGGTGCTGGCGTTCGCCGTATCGAAGCTGTAACTGGTCACGGTGCAGTTGAACATGTAAATGCAACCGAAGCTATGGTTAAAGGCTTGGCTGTAGAACTGAAATGCCGTGTAAACGACGTTCCGGCTCGTTTGGAAGCATTGCAAGCTGAACTGAAAGCTATTCAAAAGAAAGCTGACGAATTGGCTGCACAAATCGCTAAAGCACAAGTTAGCAACGTTGCTGACCAAGTTCGCGATTTGAAAGGCGTTCCTGCTCTCGTACAAAAAGTTGAAGCTGACAGCGTTGACGCTCTCCGTAATTTGGGTGACCAAATGCGTGATAAAGTTGGCGGCGTTGTAGTATTGGCTGCTGTAATGGACGGTGGCAAAATCTCCATCCTCACCATGGCAACTAAAGACGCAATCGCTAAAGGCGCACACGCTGGTAACATCGTAAAAGCTGTTGCTAAAGTTTGTGGCGGTGGCGGCGGTGGTCGTCCGGATATGGCACAAGCTGGCGGTAAAGACGTAACTAAAGTTGATGAAGCTTTGGAAGCTGCTTGGGGCATCATCGAAGAAATGATTAAATAATTTAGCACTTCTAACGCTTTTATAGTAAAGTTGATAAAACACCTGTAACCAATGGTTGCAGGTGTTTTTTGTTTTATGGTACAATTACACATATAACAGATAGGGAGGTATAACACTATGACTGAAATCTCTCAAGAAACTATGATGTTTAAACGCGAACCTGATAAACGTGAGGTTGCAGATACTATAAAAGAAGTTTATACTGCGCTTGAAGAAAAGGGCTATAACCCTGTGGAACAATTGGCTGGCTATTTGCTGAGTGGTGATCCTACTTACATCACCAGCTACCAAAATGCACGTACCAATCTGCGTCGTTATGAACGTTATGAATTGATTGAAGAGCTTGTAAAAAGCTACATCAAGACTTTGAACAAATAAGGAGAACTTTGAAGATATGCGAGCAATGTCCCTTGACGTGGGCACTAAAACCATTGGTATCGCAACAAGTGATTTACTGTGGATGATTGCCAATGGGGTAGAAACCATTAGACGTACCAATGTGGAACGTGACTTCGCCCGTATTGGCGAGCTTATTAAAGAACACGAGGTTAGCACTCTTGTAGTTGGCTATCCTAAAAATATGAATGGTAGCATTGGCGAGCGTGCGCAAATCTGTGAAGCTTTTGCTGAAGAACTGCGTATTCGTTTCCCCAACTGCAAGGTTGTCCTGTGGGACGAACGCCTTTCCACTGTTGCTGCTGAAAAGGTTTTAGTTGACGCTGATATGCGCCGTAACAAACGTAAGAAAATTATTGATATGATGGCTGCTGTAGTTATTCTGCAAAACTACTTGGACAGCAAGCCTGCACACTGATAATCACCCCTTGCAACTGTTAAAAAATTGACAGAAGCAGGCAGGTATTATAGAATAAACCTATACTTTAAGAAAGAGGTGCCCGTAATGGAAAAAGATATTAAAAACGCTGAATTTGACGCTATGACTGAAGAAGAAATTCAAGACAGCATCGTAGTTTTGACTGACGACGAAGGTAACGAAAGCTACTTCATCGAAGAAATGGTATTGCCCGTAGGCGATAAACAATTTGCAATTTTGGTTGGCATTAACGAAGATTGCTGCGAAGATGAAGAATGCCACTGCCACGACCACGAAGATGAAGACGAAAATGTTATCATCGCTCGTATCGAATTCAACGAAGAAGGCGAACCTGAATACGTTGCTCCCACCGATGAAGAATTCGAAGCAGTAAAAGTTGCTTACGAAAAATTCTGGGAAGAAGAAGAGTAAAATATTGCCGGACGTTTTGTCCGGCATTTTTTTAGGGGTTTTTAATGAATATTAGAAAGCTGATTTATATTGTATTCGCAATTGCCTGCATAGGTGTTGCGTCCGGTTTATTTTTACTAAACCAGTGGGGCGATAATAGCGATTTCGCTAAGAAGGGTGCGCAGCTTGTTCACGTGAAGGTGGGGATGACTACCGCGGATATTGCGGATATGCTTCATGAAAAACAACTTGTTAAGAACACTAAAGCCTTTAAGTTTGAAGCTCGCTTTAAAGGGTTAGCTAATAAGCTGCAAGCCGGTATGTATAAGATTGAAGGCGGTATGAGTAATGGTGCCATTGTTAATGAATTTGCCAATGGGCGCATTGAACTCATTGATTTTATTGTTCCTGAAGGCTTTAACGTAGTTAAAACTGCTCGTAAGTTGGAAAGCTTAGGTTTGGGCAATGCTGAAAAGTTCATTGAGCTTGCCAAAAACTACGCACCTTACGATTATATGAAAACTGATAATCCTTACGTTGTCTTTAAATCTGAAGGCTTCTTGTATCCAGCAACTTACAAGGTGCCTTACGGTGCAAGTGAAGAAGAGTACCTGCAAATTTTCGTTAGACATTTTAACTCAGTTATGAAAAAGAACGGTGTTCTTGATACTGTGAAGAAACGTGATTTGAATATGCGTGATGTAGTAAACATGGCTGCTATGGTTGAGATGGAAGCAGTTTACGCAGAAGAACAACCTCGCATTGCAGGTGTGTTCCTAAAACGTGTGGAAATTGGTATGCCTATTCAGTCCGATACTACCATTCAATATATTTTAGGTGCACAAAAGGAAACCATCACCTTCAAAGATACTGAAATTGATAATCCTTACAACACCTACCAAAACTACGGCTTGCCCCCCGGACCCATTGGCAGTCCTAGCCTGAGCGCTATTAAGGCTGTACTGGAACCGGAGCAAACTGATTATTTGTACTTTGTTGCACAAAACGATGGTCACCACCGCTTTAGCAGAACCTATGCTGAACACTTGCGTGCCATTGATGAGATTTATTATGGGAGATAAAAATGAGTAGAGTTTTAGTAAAACCTGAGCTGCTTGCCCCTGCAGGTAATATGGAAAAAGGCAAGATGGCTCTTTTATACGGTGCAGACGCTATCTATTTAGGTGGCAAGGCTTTTAGCTTGCGTGCCTTTTCCGGTAACTTTTCTATGGAAGAAATTGAAGAGATTGCTGCTTTTGCTCACGATTTGGGCAAAAAAGTTTATGTTACCGTCAATATTTTTGCTCATAATGAAGATGTAGATAAATTAGACGAGTATTTGCTTGGCTTGGAAAAAGCGGGTGTAGATGCGTTGCTTATTTCTGACTTGGGTGTGTGGAGTGTAGCGAAACGTGTTGTTCCTAAGATGCCTTTGCACGTTAGTACCCAGGCAAACACTACCAACTTTGAAACTGTTAACGCGTGGGAAGCGCTCGGCGCAGAACGCGTTGTTTTGGCACGCGAACTTTCCCTCACAGAAATCGCAGAAATTGGTGCAAAGACCACCGTTGAATTGGAAACCTTCGTACATGGTGCTATGTGCATTTCTTATTCCGGTCGTTGCCTTTTGAGTGCGTTCCTTACCGGTCGTGATGGTAACCGTGGTGCTTGTGCTCAAGCTTGCCGTTGGGATTACACCATTCTGGAAAAAAATCGTCCCGGTGAGCAATTTGACATCCAAGAAGACCAACGCGGCACTTATATTATGAATAGCAAGGACTTGTGCCTCATTGACTACTTGCCGGAACTTATCCGTGCGGGCGTATGCAGCTTGAAAATTGAAGGTAGAATGAAGAGCGTGCACTATGTTGCTACCGTTGTAAGCACTTACCGTAAGGCCATTGATTCCTGCTTTGCTAATATTGAAAATTATAAAGTTCGTAAGGCTTGGCGTGAAGAACTGGAAAAAGTTTCTCACCGTCCGTACACCACTGGTTTTGCACTGGGTAAGCCTGATGAAAATTCCCAAGTTTATACTACTTCCAGCTACGAACAAACTCATGACTTCGTGGGTATCGTAACCGGTTATGATGTAGAAAATAAACGTGCTCTCTTTGAACAACGCAACAACGTGAAAGAGAGTGAAGTATTAGAACTTTTAATGCCTGATGGTAAACTTCTTGAAGTAACCTTGGCTGATATGCGTAATGCTGATGGCGAACATATTGACTGCGCACCGCACGCGCAAATGAAGTTTTCCATTGCCTGTGAGCAAGAACTTTTGGCTTGTTCCTTACTCAGGAGGAAGGTTAAATGAGCGACTACGACCGAAGTATGATTTACGCCCAAGTTGAACCTGAACGTATTGCTGACGTCAACTGGATTATGGAAGGCTATGAACATCTTGCTTTAGTTGGCACTATTGACGGCAAGGCAGGCATTGTTAAGTTTTATGCTACTCCTGATACTTTCGATGATGTGATTGATATCTTGGAGAATATGCCTTTCAAAGTGGATATTTTGGAAGACTTTTGCGAAGAATTAATGTAAGACTTGTGGCAAATTCTTGAAAGATTGACACAAGAGTGGTAAAATACTAGGGTGGACTATGTCTAATTTGGTTAAGGTGGTGAAGTAATGACACGTTTGAACAGAGTTCTTGAAGTTATGGCAAAAGAACAGGTGGATTGTGTCATTATCAAGGATGAAACTACTATCCGTTATGTAACCGGTTTTAGTGGTGACTCCAGCTTGTTTTACCTTGACCGTTACAAAGGTATTTTGATTACCGATGGTCGCTACACCGAGCAAGCCAAGCATGAAATGAAAATGTTTCAAGTGTTGGAATACACTGGTAGCATTTGGGCTTGCGCTGCTGAACTGGCAAAGGATGCTAACGTAGTTGGCTTTGACGGAGCTTGCTTCACCTACGCAGATTATGTGGGTTTGAAGGAACTCTTAGGTGAAAGCACCTACATGCAAAGCGTTGATTTTAGTGGTATCCGTCAAATCAAGGACAACAAAGAACTTGAGATGATGGTGCACGCTGCTCGCATTGCAGATGAAGCATTCTTTAAAATTCTTGACGATATCAAACCCGGACGAACTGAACGTTCCTTAGCAGGACGTTTAGAATATTATATGCGTGCCTTGGGTAGTGAAAAGGTTTCCTTTGATACCATCGTTGCTTCCGGTGTGCGTAGTGCGTTGCCTCACGGTATGGCAAGCGACAAGGTAATCGAAGTAGGGGACTTTATCACTTTTGACTTTGGAGCTGTGTATAAGGGATATCACTCCGATATGACAAGAACCGTCGTACTTGGTATGGCGATGGATTGGCATAAGGAAATTTATACCGTAGTCCAAGAGGCTCAGTACAAAGGAATGAAAGCTGCTCGTACTGGTATGACCGGACGTGAGCTAGATGCCATTGTACGTGATAGTATTGCTGCCTGTGGTTATGGAGATTATTTTGTTCATGGCCTTGGTCATGGTGTGGGCTTACAAATCCACGAATTGCCCAACATTAACAAACGTGGCAATGCTAAATTAGAAACTGGTATGATTTTTACCATTGAACCTGGTATATACATTCCCGGCAAAGGCGGGGTTCGTATAGAAGATACTGTTGTTTTGACCGAAGATGGAGCTAAGGCTTTGAACGGTGTCAAAAAGCAGCTCATTGAAATTGTTTAATATTAAAACACAAATATTAGGAGGGCTTAATTATGATTTCTACCAACGAATTCAAAACTAACGTAACCGTTACCATCGACGGTGATCCCTGGCAAGTAGTTGAATTCCAACACGTAAAACCCGGTAAAGGCGCTGCATTCGTGCGTGCAAAAATGCGCAACATGTCCACCGGTGCTGTAGTTGAACGTACCTTCAACGCTGGCGAACGTTTGCCGAAAGCTCGTATTGAACGTCGCACCATGCAATACCTCTATGAATCTGACGGTATGTATGTATTCATGGATAACGAAACCTACGAACAAACCGAATTGAGCAAAGAAACTTTGGGTACTGCTCTTAACTTCCTCCAAGAAAACATGGACGTTAAAATCATGAGCTATGAAAACCGTGTATTGGGCGTTGACCTCCCGAACACCGTTAACCTGACCGTTGTTGAAACCGAACCCGGTATCAAAGGCGATACTGCTACCGGCGGTAGCAAAAACGCTACCATGAACACTGGTTATGTTGTAAAAGTTCCTCTGTTCATCAACGAAGGCGACGTACTCGCTATCGATACTCGTACTGGCGACTACATCTCCCGCGC
>JBGVIJ010000072.1:0-20288 GCA_045123075.1 Phascolarctobacterium sp.
AATTTTTATCGCCAAATATTACTTTGCCAGTATCTAAAAGTGTCATCACTTCTCCTTTTTTAGGAGTGCTACCATCAGAAAGACCATTTACATTTGCAGTAATCTTTCCATTACTATCTAATACTAACTTATTAGTTTCAAGTACAGTACCATTTGGATTCCATTTTAAATTATCATAATTAATTGTAGCAAAACCACCTATTGTCTTTGCAGCACCTTCTACAGCATCGACAACATTTAAAGTATTTCCGGCAACAAATCCACCATCACCAGCGTAACCACCATAAATGTAACTATTATTTATTGTAACATTTCGCATTGTTGCAATATTATCTTTTGCATTTCCTTCTTCTGAATAGCCACCATAAACAACACTATCTTTTAACGCAACATTTGACAAATCCACTATATTTTCGTTTGCCTCACCAACTTCTGAATAACCACCATAAACTTCAATATTATTTAAATTATTATCTGCATTAATATATTTTATATAAACTGCATTATTATTGGCTCTTTTTTCTCCAAACCCACCTTGTATTTTCACTATCTTGCTATCGCCACATTTAAATTTAACATTATTTAATTCAACAGTATTCTTCTCAGAAAATCCCTTGTAACTCTTGCCACCAATAAGAGATATAGGCTCAATTTGATTTGCACTTGATGAAAGTTCTGTACCAAATATTATTATATGATTATCTATTACTAAAGAATCCATAGACCCGACATTAGAAAAACCAGCAATCAATACCATCTTGCCATTAGCTTCGAGCGTATTTCCTTGGATAATTATGTTATTATTATAAACAGTTTGTTCTAATGCATTAACCGCATGAGCAGCCACTAATTCAATATACCCACCAAAGTACATATTATTATTAATCTGCAAACTAATATTTCTAAGAATTCCGCTATTCAACGCATTTCTACCTGCCCAAAAATACAAATCCAATTGGTCAAAATAAAAATTACCGTTCGTTTGTATTATTACGTCTTGCACAGGTTCGTCTATATTTTGAAAATTATAATCCTTATATACATAATAATAAGGTGTTCCATCAGATTTATATCTAACACTAGTTGTAAATTTCAAATTCTTAAAAGATTCAACCTTTACTGGCGTTTTTGTATCTCCTGTGGGTAACTTTATGATTCCTTCTGCCCAAGCATTCCCAGTAATCACAAATGCCATCATTGCACCAAGTGCTAAACCTCTAGTCATCGGAGTGCCACTAATTTTTGCACTCTTAACGCTACCATTAATAACATTCTTAGCAACTTCAGACACTACTACATAGCAGTGCTTTACCTTACTCCAAACTACTTTAAAAATTTTGTTCATATTTACACCTCACTTACTGTCACGTCATTACAACTGCAACGTAAATAATATAAGTTTTTTACAAACGAAACTAACTTTGCTAAATCGTGAATTAATTTTTTAATTTAATTATTGCCGAAGTCTCTAATTGATTAGTCCATACTGCCTTGAAGTTCATTATGTAACTATTTAGAAATTATACCCCTTTTATATTTACCGCTTTAAGCAGTTTTAAAATATCAACAGCATCTTCAAGTTCAATAGTGGTTATTGCAGTTTCTTGCTTAACTTCCACAACCGCTTCACCATCAAAATCTACAAAAAAGTCTGCCATTCTACAGTTAAGGACCTTTTTAATTTTAAACAAGTTTTGTGTGGTAATAGCAGTCCTACCAGATTCCATATTGCTCAAGTTAGTTTGACTCACACCAATTTCTTCAGCCATTCTTGTTTGAGAAACCCCTTTTCTCATACGCAACATTTTTACTCTATTGGCAAGTATCTTAATGTTTTCTTTCATTAAAAATCACAACCCTAACACTTATATTTTAAACTTTTACGCCATAAAATGTCTTACAATATAATCGCAAAGATTTTTAAAAGCTTATCTTCGTTCATTTTACGATTTTATATATCCTATGTCAAACATTTATGATTTTATTTATCATACTCTTACCTTTTTTATAGTTTAGAATGTTCTATAGAGGAGGTATATATTTTATGGTTAATGATTCCAATTTTAAAAGCTTCTTTGCCCACCGGCTCTACACTTTACGAACTGAACATAATATTTCTGCTCGTGAGATGAGCTTAGCTATGGGGCAAAACAGTAGCTACATAAATAGGATAGAAAATAAAATTACGCTTCCCTCTATGCAAGGCTTTTTTTATATCTGTGACTACTTAAAAATTACACCACAGGAATTTTTTAATACAGGTGTAAAATTTCCAACTACTTTACGTACAACTATTGATATGCTCAATCAGCTTGATCATCAAGAATTAGAAGCAATCAATCATCTGCTTATGGTTATGATTCAAAATAAAAAACCGACTGTTAAGTAACTACTTCTTCATAAAGTAGATTCTAACAGTCGGTTTTGTTTTTAATATAAAAGTTTGTTTGAAATTGTTGCAAAAGTCTGATAAAATATTAACAAGGTGCTGCCAAGCACGGTAGGCGGTTTAGCCCTCTCCGGAGGGACTGTTACCCTCCGATTACATAGAAATCCTTTTAGGAAATCTTCATTAGGAGGGATGCCAATGACTCTAGAATTATTCCTTGCTGTTCTTAGCTTAGGAGTAGGTACTTTTGCTCTTGGCTATACGATAGGTAAAGACCTTTCTAAAAAACAGTAAGACCGCCTTGGCGTAGGAAACCTGCGGTCTACTGATTGCATTATTCTAGGCTAAACCGTCTATCGGCGGCACCTTATCTTTCTAAGACAATTATATAACACTCATTATTAAAGAGCAAGGTACAATGCACCTTGCTCTTAATTTTTATCCCATATTCTTTTCCTTATACGGACACTCTTCCAAAAGCACGCACTCGCCACACAGCGGTTTGCGTGCTTTACAAATTTTGCGGCCATGCCAAATAAACCAGTGGTGTGCATCGCTCCACTTTTCTTTGGGAATTGCCTTTTGTAATTCCAGTTCAGTAGCCAAAGGGTCAGTACCCTTCGCCATATTCAAGCGATGACTTACACGGAACACATGGGTATCTACTGCAATGGCAGGCACATTGTAAATCACACTTGCCACAACGTTTGCAGTCTTCTTACCTACGCCGGGAAGCTTCATCAAGTCCTCAATATTATCGGGTACAGTACTGTTAAATTCTTCCACAAGCATCTTGCAGGTAGCCAGCAAATTCTTTGCCTTAGCGTGGAACAAACCGCAGTCCCTAATCTCCTGCTCCATTTGTTCTTGAGTTAATACACCCATTTTTTCCGGAGTGTTAAGTCTCGGAAAGATGCGTGCTGTAATTTTATTAACACGCTCATCAGTACATTGAGCAGAAAGAATTACAGCTACTAAAAGCTCAAAGGGAGAATTGTAATTGAGCGCAGTCTTAGTATCCTTGTAAGTCTCTTCCAATATTCTTAAGATGGCTTCACGTTTACTTTTGCGCAGCATTAGTTAGTCAAGCTCCTTACAGGCGCAGGAATACGTCCGCCACGAGAAATGAATTTTTCTGCGCTAAAGTTGTTTACACGGATGATGGGAGCATAACCCAACAAGCCGCCAAACTCAACAGTATCGCCTACACCTTTGCCCGGAACAGGAACAAGGCGCACAGCAGTAGTTTTATTGTTAATCATACCAATAGCAGCTTCATCCGCAATGATAGCAGAAATAGTTGCAGCACTGGTATCGCCGGGAATTGCAATCATATCAAGACCAACGGAGCATACGCAGGTCATTGCTTCCAATTTTTCCAAGGTCAAGCAACCGCGTTCAACAGCAGCAATCATACCAGCGTCTTCACTTACGGGGATAAACGCACCGCTCAAACCGCCAACATAGCTAGAAGCCATCAAGCCACCTTTTTTAACAGCATCGTTGAGCATTGCAAGGGTTGCAGTAGTACCAGGGCAACCGGTGCATTCCAAACCAATTTCTTCCAAAATGTGAGCAACAGAGTCACCAATAGCAGGAGTCGGAGCCAAGGAAAGGTCAATAATACCAAATTGAGTGTTCAAACGACGAGCAGCTTCTTGCGCTACAAGTTGACCTACGCGAGTGATTTTGAAAGCAGTCTTTTTAATAGTTTCTGCAACCATACCGATATCACCGTCACGCACCGCTTCCAAGGCATTTTTAACAACGCCCGGTCCACTTACGCCTACATTGATAACAGTTTCAGGTTCGGTTACACCGTGGAAAGCACCTGCCATAAAGGGGTTATCAGGTACGGAGTTACAGAAGATTACCAGTTTCGCACAACCGATAGCATCGCGGTCAGCAGTACGAGCTGCAGTCATCTTTACTACTTCGCCCATTTGTTTTACTGCGTCCATATTGATACCGCATTTGGTAGAGCCAACGCTTACAGAAGAACAAACAATATCAGTTACAGCCAACGCTTCAGGAATGGAAGCAATCAAGTTTCTATCACCTTTAGTATAGCCTTTATCCACCAATGCAGAAAAGCCACCGATGAAGTTTACGCCTACATTCTTCGCAGCTTTATCAAGAGCTTGCGCTAAAGGAACGTAGTCGTTAGTATCACAGCTTTCACCAACCATAGAAATAGGAGTTACAGAGATACGTTTATTGATAATAGGCACACCCAATTCAACTTCCAAATCTTCGCCGGTTTTTACAAGGTTTTCTGCCTTTTGGCAAATTTTATCATAAACTTTTTGAGCAGTTACCTTCATATCGGAATGTCCGCAGTCACGCAAGCTAATACCCATGGTGATGGTGCGCACGTCCAATTTATTTTCGGTAATCATGCGTGTAGTTTCTAAAATGTCTTTAGTATTAAATAACATAGTTGCCTCCTACACGCGATGCATTGCTTTGAAAATATCTTCACTTTGCATACGGATTTCAACGCCAAGCTTTTCACCAAGAACATGGAATTTATCCTTAGCTTCTTGCAAAGAAACATTAGCAGCACTCATATCAGCAATGAGTACCATGTTAAAGAAACCTTGCATGATATTTTGGTTGATGTTAATGATATTGATATTACATTCTGCCAAAGTATTGCTTACTCCGGCAATAATGCCAACTTTGTCTTGACCAATTACAGTTAATACTACGCGCATAATAAACCTCCTAATATAACGCTAAATTCTCTAAGCATTGCTCAGAAAAATCTTTACCAAAATAATAATAGCACCACCAAAGTGATGCTATTATTTTACCATATTCTATTACTGCTGTCTGTACTCTTTAGCGCAGGAAATCACTCTTTTCTCATCCTTACTGCCCATTAATACTGGTACGTAATTGAATTGCTTCTGCAATGTGGGATGCAGCAATCAGTTCACTTCCAGCCAAGTCAGCTATGGTACGTGCAACTTTTAAAATACGGTCGTGACTGCGTGCGCTTAAATGTAAAGCTGTAAAATACTTCTCCAAAATCTTTTGTGCAGCCTCGTCAAGCTGGCAATATTCTACAACTTCCCGCCTAGTCATTTGAGCGTTGCAGTAAAAACCGGTTCCTGCAAATCTTTCCAATTGACGATTACGCGCTTCCACCACACGCTTTCTAATTTCAGAAGAACTTTCGCCCGTAGCTTTGTTCTTTAGCTCGTCAAACTCTACTCTTACTAAATTTATCTGCATATCAAATCTATCCAGTAAGGGTCCGGAAATTTTACGACGATAATTTTCTACATCCTTTTGCTTACAGGTACATCTCCTGAACTTATCGCCTAAATAGCCGCAGGGACAGGGATTGCCTGCAGCTATCAAAAGGAAGCGCGCTGGATAGTTCATAGTACCCCTTACTCTAGAAATATGCACTTCCCCATCTTCCAAAGGTTGGCGTAACATTTCCAAAGTATAGCGTTCAAATTCAGGAAGTTCATCCAAAAACAGAACACCGTTATGGCTTAAAGTAACTTCTCCAGGCATTGGATAAGTACCACCGCCTAAGAGAGCACTTGCTGACACGCTATGGTGCGGACTTCTAAAAGGACGCTCAATCATTACAGATTCAGCTTCCGGTAACATATTGACGATGCTATAAATTTTGGTAATCTCCAAAGCTTCTGCTTCCGTTACAGGCGGCAAAATGGTAACTAATCTTCTTGCCAGCATGGTTTTACCACAACCGGGAGCACCCATCATCAAAATGCTATGACCTCCTGCTGCCGCAATCTCCAACGCTCTACGTGCAACAGGCTGTCCTTTTACATCTGCAAAATCTACATCGTAAGCACGGTCTAAATTTTGCAAGATGTTTTCCTTGGGCAAAGGTTGCAATTTAATTTTACCTTGTAAGTGCTCAATAAGTTGTCTTAAATTACTATGGGTATAAACGTCAATTCCCGTAACTAGCTTGCCTTCCGCAGCATTTTCTTCCGGAATAAAGATTTCTTTGAAACCGCTACGTTGCGCTTCGATAATCATGGAAAGTACGCCATTTACTTTACGCACTCCTCCGTCAAGACTAAGCTCACCAATAAAAATCTTACCTTCTGTCATTTCCTGACTAAGAAATTTAGAACTCACCAAGATTCCTACGGCAATGGGTACGTCTAAGCCTGAACCGTCCTTCTTCAAATCTGCTGGAGCAAGATTCACTGTAATGTGCGTCATAGGAAAGGGGTAATCTGAATTGCGCAGAGCAGACTTCACTCTTTCGCGAGCCTCACGGACGGACATGGTTGGCAAGCCCACAATGTCGAAAGCAGGCAAACCATTGGACACATCAACTTCTACATTTATTTTAACGCCTTCAATGCCTCGAGTTGTTTCTCCATAAACATTGGCAAACATTTCCACATCTCCTTTTTTCAAAAGCAATGCGGGAAATGATGGAACTCTTTAACCGCAGTGCCTTCCTTAATAATTTCAATAACATCAAAAGAAAGCACTGGCATGGTTAAAATTATACCTTTAGACTGCATATAAAATTCAGCACAGCGATAAATCTTTTTCTGTTTTGATAAATTTACTGCTTCACACGGCAATCCATAAGTTTTGGACTGACGCGTTTTAACTTCGATAAAGCTCAAAACATCATTCTTTACTGCTATAATGTCAATCTCGCCCATACGACAACGAAAGTTTCTAAAAACAATTTTATACCCTTGTTGTTGCAAATATCTACAGGCGAAATCTTCACCAAACTTGCCTAATTCACTCCTGCGGTTCATATTCATATCCATCAAATAACGGTGAATACAAAATATTCTCCTGAACTTTTACTGCTTCTAAATTTAAACTTTTTACAGGCTCGTAACTACGACGGTGCCATTCAGTCACACCATCTTGATCAATAGCCTGCATATGATCTTTACTACCATAACCCTTGTTATTAGCGAATTTATACGCCGGATACAAAGCATCTAATTTTTCCATGATTCTATCACGAGTAACCTTGGCAATAATGGAAGCTGCTGCTATGGAAGCACTTAAAGCATCACCATGCACTAAGGAAACTGTTTTAATCTCGCCAGCTTCTACAGGCATAGCATCTATCAAAGCCACATCAGGCTGCTTATCAAGATGAAGCAAAACTTCTGCCATACCTTGTTGAGTTGCGCGATAAATATTCAACTCATCTATATTACTGATACTTACAATGTTTACGCTTACAGAAAGAGCTTTTTGTAAAATCTCATCATAAAGTTTATCCCTTTTGCTTGCGGAAATTTGCTTGGAATCGTTCAACCCACTAATAAAAAATTCTTCAGGCATTACCACCGCAGCAATTACCAAAGGCCCTGCCAAAGGACCACGTCCTGCTTCATCAACACCTGCAATCAGCTTAGCGCCTTCAGCATAATAATTTCTTTCATAGCTAAGCATTTTGTGGAAGCGATCACGTTCCAAAGCTGCTTTTTCAATACGCTTGTGATAAGCCTGTAAAAGTTTTTTTACAGCCACACGACTGTCCAGTTCAAGCTCTGCCAAAAATTCTTCGCTCGGACTTCCCAATAAAATTTCTCTGATTTCACTAATTGTCATAATGACTTCTCCTTTCCTTAAAAGTTTTGTAAGTACCTCAACAACTGCTCTTGATGCACCCCAAAAACTTTTGGGTACTGCTTAATATATTTTTATAAAAAAACCGCCTGCAAAACAGACGGTTTGATTATCTTAGAATTAAAGATGGCTTCAGGGTTCGTCCAGTGTGAAACGTCCCAAGCGTCCTGAACGAAAATCCCTTAAAACTGTTTGAATAACTCTATCCAAATCTAAAACACCGCCGGCTTTGATACAGCCGCGAGAGGTCGCGATTTTCGCTAATACTGCTCTTACGTCATCACTATTCTCAAATTCTACTGCATATTTACTTTTCAATTCTTCCGGATAGCGTTCCATTAAACGCTCTACCAAAAGTTCAGTTGCGTCTTCTCTGTCGAAAACGTCTTCTTTAATAGCACCAGTCGCCGCCAAACAGAAACCTACTTCAGGATCTTCAAACTTAGGCCACAAAACACCGGGAGTGTCCAAAAGTTCCAAGCCTTTAGCAATGGTAACCCATTGTTGACCGCGAGTAACGCCCGGTTTATCAGCAGCAACAACTTTGTTTTTGCCTACCAAACGGTTAATGAGGGTAGATTTACCTACGTTAGGAATACCTACAATCATTACACGCACGGAACGGTTACGCACGCCTTTTTTCAACCATTTATCAAGGACAGGTTTTGCTGCCACTTGAATCATGCTAATAAGCTGTTTTACGCCTTTGCCGGTAGCGCAGTCAACTTTGCAAACGGGCAAGCCGCTGTTTTTCAGCTTTTGCATCCACAATTCAGTTTTAGCATTATCTGCCATGTCAGTTTTATTCAGTGCAATTACCTTAGGTTTACTGCCCAAAATGTCAATAAGCATGGGATTAGTACTGGAACGAGGAATACGTGCATCAAGCATTTCTACAACTACGTCAACCAGTTTAATTTGACTTTCCATCATGCGTTTCGCCTTAGTCATATGACCAGGGAACCACTGAATTTTAAAATCTTCAATCCTCATTTGCGTTTACCTGCATCTGTACTAATCAAACGAATGCTATCAATAGGCCAGAAAGCAACCATTGCTCTGCCTTTTACAAGACGATGGGGAACGAAGTCTACGCCTCTGTAACGACTATCTTCGGAATTATTACGGTTGTCGCCAAGTACGAAGATATGACCTTGGGGAACAACAGATTTACGATAGTTGGACATGTTAGGACCTTTGGGGTCATTTTTATAGATGTAACCTTCTTCAATTTCCGCACCGTTAACGAAAACTTTACCATCACGCATTTCGATGGTGTCGCCACCTACTGCAATAACACGTTTAATGAAGTCACGGCTTTCATCTCTAGGATAACGGAAGACTACGATTTCACCTTTTTTCGGATCAGTGATAAAGTAGCTAAGTTTATCAACAATCAAGCGTTCATGATGCTTCAAAGTCGGATACATGGAAGAACCTTCAACCATATAAGGTTCAACTAAGAAAGTACGAATACAGAAAGCCAAAGCTACTGCTACGATAATAGAAATCAGCCAATCGCTGGCTGCATCTTGCCAAGAGGTAGAGCTTTTTTTACTGCTCATTTCAAGCACTCCTTTCGCATACTAAGAGAATTCGTTTTATATTGTAACATAAAATGCCAACACCGTCAGCACTATGCAGAAATTTCCTTGGAAATAATAAAAGGGACTGTAATGCACAGTCCCTTCCATTAAGAACAAAATTAAAATTAGCGACGTTCTCTGATACGAGCTGCTTTACCGGTGAGGTTACGCAGATAGTACAATTTAGCGCGACGAACGATACCACGACGAGCCACTTCGATTTTGTCGATACGCGGGCTGTGTACGGGGAAGGTTCTTTCTACGCCAACGCCATAAGAAACGCGACGAACGGTGAAGTTTTCACGTACGCCGGAGCCGCTACGGGAAATTACAACGCCTTCAAATACTTGGATACGTTCTCTGTTACCTTCAACGATTTTTGCGTGAACTTTTACAGTGTCACCAGCGCGGAATTCGGGGATGTCGGAACGAAGTTGTTCTTGTTCCAATACTTCAATAATGTTCATTTTTTCCTCCTAAAATCATAGACGTTCATGTGCGAACTCCACAGCGGACCGTCCGTATTACACAACGGATATTTTATCATATGTGTACTTATAATGCAATGGAATTTTGCATAAAAGTTAACAAAAAAGTTACTGTTTTTCCCACCAAGCTTCGCCTGCCAAGCGGTCTAAGATGATTGCCGCAGCACTTCTAACACAGAGATGATTATAGTCACAAGAGCCATAAATAGGCTCTAAAATATAATCAAATTTGCTCATGGTTTCTGCTTCAATACCAAAGCCTGTCCCAAAAAGTAAAAGGATAGGTCTATCCCCTTCTTTAAGTTGCTTACGCATAAAGCCGTAGGAAACAGTGTTAGGATAAATTCTTGCATCAGTAGTTACAATGTAAGGACGTTTACCGGTTTGTGCTTCAATATCTTGAGCAGCAGCTTCAATATCAGCTTGCCAGCAAACAATATCAAGAGCGTTGCTTCTGTCAGGATTGTAAGTTCTACCATAACCATCTTGCCAGTAACCGATAATCTTCTTGATAATGTCACGTTGCACATCCAAGGGATGGATAATATAGTAACGTTTTACATCATAAGTACGACAAGTGCGAGAAATATCGTGAATGTCAAAATTTGTAACAGCGCCTGCAATGACATGCATACGCTTATTATATATAGGATAATGAACAAGGCCTACATACAGCTCAGCCATTCTTATTCACCTTCATTATCTTCTTGTGCTAATTCTTCCCTTACTTCAGCATAGAACTTCTTCTCTGCTTTCTTCATATCGCGGGGAACTTTGCCGTGGAGGGCATCAATAACCTCTTGACTAAGCAAATCAGGACGAAGTCTGTAAGTTGCCTTCAAGGATTTTTTTCTACGCCAAGTATTAATCAAAGCGTGGTTACCGTTGCGTAAAACTTCCGGCACAACCAATCCTTCAAAATCTACAGGGCGAGTGTATTGGGGATATTCCAGCATACCTGTGCTAAAAGAATCTTCTTCTGCACTGGCAAGCTTGCCCAAAACACCGGGGATAAAACGACTAACTGCATCCATAATAATGAGTGCAGGCATTTCACCGCCGGTAAGAACATAATCACCAATGGAAAGCTTTTCATCAACCCAATTAAAAATGCGTTCATCAAAGCCTTCATAGTGACCACATACAAAGATTAAATCCTGACCGCTGTGAGCGTACTCTTCCACAATGCTTTGCTTCAAAGTGCGTCCGCCCGGACACATGGCAATAACACGAGCATTAGGCAACGCTTCTTTCGCCTTGCGAATTGCTGCTACCATAGGTTCCGGTTTTAAAACCATACCTGCACCACCACCAAAGGGAGTATCATCCACAGTGCGATGCTTGTCGGTAGTGAATTCACGAGGATTAATGCAGCTAACTTCAATTAAACCTTTATCAATGCCACGTTTGATGATGCTGTGGGAAACAGCTTGCTCAATTTGTTCAGGAAATAATGTTATAAATAAAAACCTCATTCTTCATCAGTCCATTCCGGTAATTTTACCACAATGCGCTTTTCAGCAAGGTTGATTTCTTTAAAATATTCTTTCAATGCAGGTACCAAGATGTCTTTAGCACCGGGAACAGCAATAATGTAAACGTCATTGCTACCGGTAGAAAGAGAATCTTTGAAAGTACCGATTTGTTTGCCTTCCAAGTCATAAACAGGAATGCCAACAAGGTCAGCTACATAGAACTCGTCATCTTCCAATTCAGGCAAATCTTCTGCATTAATGTAAATGTGTTTATCACGCAAAAGTTCTGCTTCGTTCATGGAAGTAACTTCTTTAGTGGTTACCAAAATCATACGCTTTTGGAAGCGTGCATTTTTTACGGTTAATTTTTTGCCACTCTCTAACAGCAGATACTCTAAGTCTAAAAATAAGTCCGGCTTTTCTGTTAAGGGCAGAATGCGAATATCGCCCCGCACACCGTGCGGAGCGACAATTTTACCGATAATTATTTGTTTATCCATTATTCGCGGAAAGCAATAACTTTACCATCTTCGGTAACAATTTCAGCGCCCATGAGAGCGTCGATGTTGGTACCAATGGTGATTTCTACAGTGCGTTCCAAGGTACCATGACCAATTTCAGCACCAATAGCCAAATCTTCAGCACGTTTTAATTTTGCTTCAGCTTCAGCTTTTGCAGAAACTCGTTTATTTCTTTCTACTTCGATTTGTTCGCGCAAAGCCGGGAGCACGCTCAAATCGCTTGCTGCTTGATGCAGCGCTTTTTTTGCTTGGAATTCGAATTGTTCAAGATCCAATTCCATTTGTTTTATAGTATTTTGGAGATCTCCAATAATTTTCAACTTTAAGTCTTCGGTTACTTTAGCTTTAACTGCAACAGGAACTCTAACAAACATTTTATCCATTAGTTATACCATCCTTAATTTAGATAATTTCAACGATAACTTTTACGTTTTCGCGAGTTGCAACTGCCTTCATAACTGTTCTGATTGCTTTGGCAATTCGTCCTTGCTTGCCGATAACTTTACCCATATCTTCAGAAGCAACATGGAGGCGAAGCACCGTTGTTGTACCGGTAGTTTCCTCCTCCACGACTACTGCAGACGGATTACTTACAAGAGACTTGGCCATTACTTCTACCAATTCTTTCATGTAGGTCACGCCTCTCTAATTATTTTGCTTTGGAATCAGCGAATTGTTTCATTACGCCATTTTTGCTGAACAAGGATTTAACGGTATCGGTGGGTTGAGCACCTTTGTTCATCCAGTCAACTGCTTTATCAGCGTCGATTTTTACGTCAGCCGGTTGTTTAGTGGAGTCGTAGTAACCGATGCTTTCGATGAAACGACCATCACGCGGAGCGCGTGCGTCAGCAACAACAATACGATAGAAAGGAGCTTTTTTAGCGCCCATACGCATCAAACGGATTTTAACTGCCATGTTAATTTCACCTCCTTAAGGTAATATCTCAATAGTTATTTTTTATTTAATGCATAAAGGGGAGTTTAAATCCACCTTTAGAAGCAAATTTAGCCATACCCTGCATTTTCTTCATCATTTTTTTACTTTCTTCGAAGTTTTTCAGCAGTTTGTTAACGTCTTGTACGCGCATGCCACAGCCTGCTGCAATACGTTTACGTCTGCTGCCATTGATGATGTCAGGATTACGACGTTCTTTCGGAGTCATGGAACGGATGATTGCTTCGATGCGGTCGAATTCTCTTTCGTCCACATTAGCTTCTTTCAGCTTTTGGCTGATACCGCCCATACCGGGAATCAAGCCTAGGATAGTTTCCAAAGAGCCTAATTTTTTAACTTGTTGCATTTGGTCAAGGAACTGTTCAAGAGTAAATTCATCTTTACGCAGTTTCTTTTCCATTTCCATAGCTTTAGCCAAGTCAGTGGTAGATTGAATTTTCTCTACCAAAGTTAAAATATCGCCCATGCCCAAGATACGGGATGCCATACGGTCGGGATGGAAAGGTTCCAATGCATCGAGCTTTTCGCCCATACCAATTAATTTTACCGGTTTGCCGGTTACTGCTTTTACGGAAAGTACAGCACCACCACGAGCGTCGCCGTCCAGCTTGGTTACAATCAAGCCATCAATGCCGAGTTCGTTGTTGAAGCTTTCAGCTACGGTTACTGCATCTTGACCGGTCATAGCATCAACTACCAGTAAGATTTCGTGCGGATTAACGGTGCCTTTAATTTCGCGCAACTCGTTCATCAGCTCTTCATTAATATGTAAACGACCTGCGGTATCGATAATAACAGTATCGCAAGCCAAAGAGTAAGCTTTGTCAATTGCTTGACGAGCAATTTCTACCGGGGAAACTTTATCACCCAAGGTAAATACGGGAACATTCAGTTGTTCACCCAAAACTTGTAATTGGGTAATCGCTGCCGGACGGTAAACGTCGCCTGCTACCAACATAGGTTTTTTCTTTTTACGTTTCAAGTAGTTTGCCAATTTGCCGGCAGTAGTAGTTTTACCTGCACCTTGCAAACCAACCAACATGATTACTGTGGGAGGTTTGTCAGCTACAGTCAACTTGCTTTGAGTACCACCCAACAATTGAATCAATTCGTCATTAACGATTTTGATGATTTGTTGGTGAGGATTGAGGCTTTCGCTAACCTCTGCACCCAAGGCACGTTCTTTAACTTTGCCGATAAAATCCTTAACTACTTTGAAGTTTACGTCGGCTTCCAGTAAAGCCATACGCACTTCACGTAAAGGCGCTTTTAAATCATCTTCGCTGATTTTGCCAGCACCACGGAACATCTTTATAGCATTCTGTAATCTTTCAGATAAACTTTCAAAAGCCATTTACTAACCTTACCTACTTTCGCCACACATTTCGTTTAAGATTTGGATGGCTTTTTCATTTTGCGGCTGTTTGTCAGCCAACAGTTTTATTACAGAGCGTAAACGCTCTTTATCAGCTTCATCACGAGCAAGAAGCCCAAGCTTCTTTTCGTTCTTTTCCAGAGTTTGTTCCACGCGTTTCAGCAAATCGTGAACCGCTTGTCTGGAAACTCCCAGTTCTTCGCCGATTTCAGTCAAGGACAAATCATCGTAGAAGTAGTATTTTAAGCATTGCTGCTGTTTTTCAGTTAACAGGCCGCCGTACATATCAAACAGTCTGCCCAGCCTCATTCTTTGCTCAAAATCTTGCTCTAACAATGTACTTTTCCTCACTCAAAATATCCGACTTTGACATTATACTGTAAAAGCTCTACTGTGTCAAGTATTTTTACTTGTCAGTTTCAAATAATGCTTCAACAAATTTTTCAGGTTCGAAGGGTCGGAAATCCATGATACCTTCGCCTACGCCAATCCATTTTACAGGCAAGCCAAGTTCTTCTTTGATAGCGATAACTACGCCACCTTTAGCAGTGCCATCAAGTTTGGTAAGCACTACGCCGGTAACATTTGCAGTTTCCATGAACACTTTAGCTTGGTTGATTGCATTTTGACCAGTGGTAGCATCCAGTACCAAGAATGTTTCGTGGGGAGCTTCAGGAATTTCGCGTTTGATGATGCGATGTACTTTTTCAAGTTCGTTCATTAAATTAGCTTTGTTATGCAAACGACCTGCAGTATCAATGAAAAGGATATCTGCTTTACGTGCAATTGCTGCTTTCAAAGCGTCAAATACTACTGCCGCAGGGTCAGCTCCTTCTGCGTGTTTGATAATGTCACAGCCTGCGCGACCTGCCCAAATGGTAAGTTGTTCAGAAGCTGCAGCACGGAAAGTATCGCCTGCTGCCAACACTACTTTATATTTGAACAGAGTGAAATAATTTGCCAGTTTGCCGATGGTAGTAGTTTTACCTACACCGTTAACACCTACAACTAAGATAACAGTAGGTTTCGCACCGATACGGGTACGTTGACCGCTATCAGCAAGCATATCAGACAAATATTTTTTCAAGAAAGGAATAACCTCTTCGGTTCCCTTAATTTCGTTTTTCTTCGCAGCATCACGTACTGCTTTGATTAATTTTTCAGTAGTCTTTACACCAACGTCCGCAGAAAGCAGAATCATTTCCAGCTCTTCTAAAAAGTCTTCGTCAATGGAAGCAGAAAAACTTACTAATTCTTGGATTCTTTCGGTAAAATTACGGCGAGTTTTGCTAAGACCTTCTTTTAATCTTTCAAAAAATCCCATCTTACACTACTCCTTTTCGCTAATCTTCACAGACAGCAATTTCGATACACCGGATTCTTCCATGGTTACGCCATACATAATATCCGCACATTCCATGGTCCCCTTACGGTGAGTGATTATAATAAACTGAGTATTGGTTGCGTATTCACGCAAGAAGTTAGAAAATCTCATAATATTGGCATCGTCAAGGGCCGCATCAATTTCGTCCAAGATGCAGAAGGGTGACGGTTGGAAGCTAAGCAATGCAAAAAGCAAAGCGATAACTGTCAGCGCACGTTCACCACCAGACATCAAGTACAAGCTTTGCAGACGCTTTCCGGGAGGTTGCACTTCAATATCAATACCGGAATTTAAAATATCATCAGGATTGGACAATTTCAAAAGTGCAGTACCACCGCCAAAAAGTTTTACGTAGCAATCAGCAAAGTACACATTGATTTGGTTAAAGGCATCCTTGAACTTGCGCGTCATACCGGAGTTAATCTCGCTGATGACTGCTTCCAAGTTGTCCTTAGCTTCACACAAATCGTTGTATTGCTTGGTCAAGAACTCACTACGTTCTTTAACTGCTTGATATTCTTCAATAGCAGCAGGGTTGATAGGACCAAGGTCGCCAATCTTCACAGTCAGCTTACTTTCCAAGCGTTGTAAAGCCTTGGTATCCATTTCCAACAGCTCTTCATTACGAGCCGCCGCCACGTCCAAATTATATTCACTACCAAGTTGTTCAAGTGCGTGTTCATAATCACTGTTATGTTTAGTCATATCCAGTTCGATTTGACGCAACTTGCTTTCACTGGTATTAACTACTTTTTTCGCTTCAAAAATTTGTTGTTCCGCCATTTGTTGTTGAGCGTTAATAGCAGCACGTTCTTCAGTAAAACGATCTTTACCGCCTACAACTTCTTGCAAAGCTTGCAACAAACCTTCGCTTTCTTCGGCGATTCTAATTTTTTCTGCTTCACAGTCGTTAACAGTTTGAGCCAAGCGAGCTTGTTCTTCAATGTTAGCTTTGATTTCGTTACGCAAAAGCAGGGTGTCGCCATCCAAATCCTTCATACGTTCGCTCATCATATCTGTTTTGCTAGCAGAAGTTTCTAATTTAACCTTCGCATCTTGCAATCTATTATTAACTGCAGTCAGCTCACTACCTTGTCTTGCAATTTGCTTTTGCAAATTTTCCAACATGGTTTTCGCTTCGCTATCCTTAGCTTCCATTTCTTGGACGCTGGTACGCAAAGTTTTAACTTTGTCGCGATTAGCCATGTATTCGTTAGCAACAGCAGTTCTATCATCATAGAACAAGGCAAGCTTTTCGTTTTCACGAGCTTTGTCCTGTCCAATACGTTGGTTTTGCAAAGTAAGCTCATTAGCTTTATTTCTACGTTGTTGCAGTTTTTCATTAACAGTACGTAATTTTTCTTCTACTGCTTTCTTCTCTGCTTCAACTTCTTCCAATTGCTCTTGCCAGTTCAGCATTTCTTTGTGCAAAGCATCAACTGCTGCACTTGCTTGTTGAATTTCTTTAGCACGACTTAAATAGCCTTCTTTTTGTTTACGGCTACCACCTGTCATACTACCGCCCGCATTAACAACGTCACCTTCGAGAGTAACTACTCTAATACGGAACTTGCCTGCTTTCGCCGCAGCCAAAGCAGCATCTATGTTTTCTGCAATCAGTACGCGACCCAAAAGGAAACGGATAGCGTTTTCTGCTTGCTTTTCGTATTTCACTAAATCGACTGCGTAACCGCATACACCCGGCAAAGTCGCCAAGCGTTCTTCTTCAACAGAAAGACTGCGAGGTTTAACAGTGTCCAAAGGCAAGAAGGTTGCTCTGCCTGCGTTATTTGCTTTTAAATAAGCAATAGCGCTTTTTGCAGTAGCAGCATCTACGGTTACGATGTTTTGAGCACCTTCGCCCAAAGCAGTTTCCAAAGCGGTTACATATTTATCTTCTACACGCAAAAGCTCTGCTGCCACACCAATGATGTTTTCTCGCCAGTATTCTTCAGCCTTCAGTACGGTTTTAATACCGTAGCCAAAGCCTTCGTAAGCAGCTTGCATCTTTTGCAAGGATTGTTCCCTAGTTTCTGCAGCAGTCAAACGACGTTGGCATTGTTGTTGACCACCAAGCACAGTTTTCATCTTATTGTCTAAAGCAGCGCCTTCATCTTGCAAAGCGTTTGCTTCCTTAGATAAAAGCATTCCCTCGTTATTATTACGGGACTGTGCTTCTAAAACATTTCTATAATCTTCTTCCAAAGCATTAACGACTGCTTCGGTTTCTTCAATATCGTGTTTTAATTTTTCACGACGACGTACGCGAGCATCTTGTTCTTGCTCCAACACACGCAATTCATTGCGCAATTTGATTAAGGCTTCAACACCGGAGAAAATATCAGAACTCATGTTTTCGGTTTGCGCCTGAGCTTCTTGAAGTTCACGTTCCTTTTCTTCTTTTTCAGAAGTCAAGTTACGCACATTCAGTTCAGCAGCAGCACGAACTTTATCCAGTTCGTCAAACTCTACTGCCAATTTTTGCATATCGCGTTCTAATTCGTCAGCACGTTGGTTAATGGTTTCATTACGTTGTTCTAAGCGTTCAGATTGACGTTTACTTGCGGCAATACGTTCATCAAGAACGCCTTGCTTACCACGTAATTTTTCCAAAGATGTTTCTTTATTTTTAATTTCTTCTTGCAATTGAGCATAGCTTTCGCTTAATTTGTCCAATTCCAATTGCAATCTAGTATATTCAGCTTCTTTAGTACTGAGCACTGCACTATGTTCAGAGAACTCTTTTTCTAAAACAGCTTTCTTTTCATCTAATTGTTTGCGTACTTCTTCAATGCTATCAATCTTACGCATGAAGCCTGTCAAACGACATTGACGCAATTCTTTGCTCAAAGCATTGTATTGAGCAGTTTTTTCTGCCGCCAAGCTTAAAGGACCAACTTGATTATCAACCTCAGTTTTAATGTCGTTGATACGGGTAAGATTCAGAGCGGTATCGTCAAGACGGCGCACTGCTTCTTTCTTACGCAAGCGGTATTTAGCAATGCCAGCAGCTTCTTCAAAAATAGTACGACGTTCTTCTGGACGGCTATTCAAAATTTCATCAATCTTATTTTGCCCGATGATGGACATGGAGCCTTTACCAAGACCGGTATCAGCCATCAAGTCCACAATGTCTTTCAAACGGCAATTCTTTTTGTTGATGGAATATTCGCTATCACCACTGCGGAACAAGCGTCTGGTAAGACTTACTTCTTCAAAGTCGA
The DNA here is from genome assembly GCA_045123075.1 of Phascolarctobacterium sp. Classification (GTDB taxonomy): domain Bacteria; phylum Bacillota; class Negativicutes; order Acidaminococcales; family Acidaminococcaceae; genus JAHHUH01. The sequence goes on from JBGVIJ010000072.1 coordinate 19,011, forward strand.
TGTCCAGCGCATGGTCGCTGTTATCAAAGTTCAAGGTTACTTCTGCCACGCCCAAAGGTCTGCGCTTGCTGCTACCGGAGAAGATTACGTCCTCCATTTTGCTACCACGCAAATATTTCGCACTTTGCTCGCCCAGTACCCAGCGAATGGCATCAGAAATATTGCTCTTGCCAGATCCGTTAGGACCAACAACAGCAGTAATGCCTTTATCAAAAGTTAATTCAGTTTTATCCGCAAAGGATTTGAAGCCATAGGTCGCAAAGGACTTTAAGCGCACGCAAAATCACCCATTCTAAATTCTATTATTGTATCTTATTATTTTATCATATATATATGTTCAATAACAACAAAAATCATATATGTTTCAGCAACAGCAAAATTTACGCAACACTCTAGTAGAAAATATCGTCGTTCATTATTCGCTTCGTAGATATTAAAAAAATTTATAACCTACATCTCAGAATTCACTACCGATATTTTCTTCTGATTGAATGTTGACTAAATTTCGCAATCGTTGCTTGAAACACATATGATTTTTATTTCAGTAATATCTGTTCCTTTTATAATAAGTTTCTTCGGAGCTACTAGTAAGTTCCAATATCTAACATTTCCGTTGCGCATGCCCCGTACTTTTGATTCTAGCTTGCGAGGGCAGAGAACTAGAACTCCTTCTCCGTTTCGAGACTCTTCTAGAATTTGTGGAGTAAGTTTTTCGCGGAGGAGGTAGCTTTGTACTAGTTCTCCCATGGACGGGTGGAAGGGACCTGCGATAATGTTTCCTTCTGCGCAAAGTTCGTCGTCAGGTTGAAGGCCAACGCGAATGATTTTCATGCCTGCTTCTGACAAATGTTGGTACATATAGGCAGCTTGCTCCACTGCTTCTTCTAAAGATAGCGGTTCAAATTCGCCAGCCTCATAGCTTTTTGCAAGAGGTGTTCCCTTGATTACAAGCAAAGGGTAAATACGAGCAATGTCCGGTTTTAAGGCAAGGACTTTTTCTACCGTAGCTTTCACGCTATCAAAATCTTGCTTGGGCATTCCAACCATCAGTTGTACGCCAACTTTGAAGCCGTAAATTTTTAGCAATGCAACTGCATTCACAACTTGTTCAGCAGTATGACCACGTTCTGCGGCCGCAAGGACTTCATTATCTAAAGACTGTACGCCAAGTTCCACAAGCTTTACTCCATGGGCACGTAAAAGTTCTAAACGCTCCTCATCAATATAATCAGGACGTGTAGAAAGGCGCACGCTACCAATCACTTTGTGGTCAAGTAG
>JBGVIJ010000073.1:0-22213 GCA_045123075.1 Phascolarctobacterium sp.
ACGTTTAGTTCTAGATTCTTCATCACGCACGCAGGCATCAATATAAAGCAAAGATTTCAAGATAATCATCTCCTAAAAATGGTAGTAACTAAAAATCACCTACATTTTAGTTTCATCACTTCATCTTGTCAACCAAAATCAGTAACCTAAATATTCCAGGAAACCGTCCAAACCTTGCTTGATATCGTCATAAGTAATATCAAAATCGCCGGTGTACCAAGGGTCAGCAATGCTTTGTCCGTTTCTGCCTGCAAAGTCAAGGAGCAGGCTAACCTTATTATATTCATCCATACCAATGATGCGGTCGATATTACGCAAATTGTTCCTATCCATGGCAATAATATAATCGTAATTTTCGTAGTCACGTCTTGTCATTTGGCGAGCAGTCTTGCCTGCAACGCTAATGCCAAACTGCGCCAGCTTCTTGCGTGTACCGTGATGAACAGGGTTACCAATCTCCTCACGACTTGTAGCCGCAGAAGCAATGTCAAACTGGAAAGCAATCCCACGTTTTGCAACCATATCTTTCAGTAAAAACTCTGCCATGGGCGAGCGACAGATATTGCCGTGGCAAACCATTAACACTTTTATCATAGGGAAACTCCTTTACGCTAAATTTCTAAATTCTTTTAATCTACGGTAGAAGGTTGCTCGACTTACGCCTAATCGTTTCAATGCTTCCGCCTCTGAAATTTTCTCATTGGTAAATAAATTAAATATCTCATCAGATTTAAGAATATCAATTTTAATACGTTGCCTACCGCGCGGGGCAACTTTTTTGTTTGCTAATTCCTTTTTACGTTTTGCTTCATATTCGCTACGATACAAAGTCATCAATAAATGATAAAACTGTTTGCGATTACTATCGTCAATCAAATAATTTTCTGTCTGAACATCATTACCAGAGCAAATCACATCAAGTACACGTTTACAATAGCTTAATGCTCTTTCCTCATAAGAAGGTTCATCAATGACAACGCAATGCTTCTCATCAGCTTCAGTAAAACGCTTTACATAAAACCTATCACCAATATAACGTGTATCAGTACGAATAAGCCATTCTAACTGATTATGATAATCTAAGCCAACTTCTGCAAGCAGCTCCCACAAGTCTTCCCTATTCTTGTTGGGAGAACGTTCACTTATAAAAACCGGAACCATATTTTCTCTAATGTACTCTTCTTTGCGAAGTTCCATCTTTAAACCAGGTATTCCTTGATATTCTGGGTACGTAAGCAAATCAATTACACTGTAGTTTGGAGTAAAAACATATCTGTAAGTTTCATCCTCACGTTCCGTATAACTTATCTTGGAAACAACATATTCAATTCCATAATCATCACGCAGGCAAATAAGCCCCGTAGTTGTAACTTCTCTCATTTTCTATTCCTCAATAAATCGTAAGACGCTTTTAAAATCTTTTCGTAGCGGTGCTTTAGCATATGTTTATAAAAAGCTTTACGCACGTCGCTAATTTCTACAGTTTCATCTATCAATCTAAAAATAATATCTAAATCTATTCTTTCAACTATCTTCTCTAATGCCAAATTACACTCTGGGAAAGCCAAACTATTTATAACTTCGTAATAAGAACTTTTATTTCCATTCAATTTAACTTGCGAGGTTGGAAAGGTATATATTCTTTTATCCGTTTCTTCTTCCGATTGCATAACCAATAGCATTTCACATTCATCTATCATTTTAGGATACAAGCAAGAACCATTGTCAAAAACAGGAGCTAAACGATACTTGTCATTACATTTGATAAATCCCCAGTTACCACCATGCCTATCAAAATTCCCAATCAGAGCATCAACAATAAACATTTTCCAAAACAAAGAAATAGTTTCATTTACATTGGTCAACTTAGAATTATCTCGAAGCATTTGCATAATGTCTTCATAAGTGTACTGATATAATTCTTTATCTTGGTCTAAAGTGCTTTCTCCAACATCATTAAAAGGAACGAAGTATTCACTATGACCTATGAAGTTCTTACATGCAACTACTGGTTCACCATCATAACTTCCTAAAAAAGTTTCTTGCACTTCAAATCCAAGTAATCCAAAAATTCTTGAACCTAAATATTCTGAAACGTGATTATATCTTTTGCCAAAAGCAGTTGCCTTTTGAAACTTAACCATATATTCGTCTTCGCCAATGATAACTCCAAGTTTACGTTCAGAACCACTGTAATAAACATCACTACGCTTAAACATTGAAAAGTTCATAATACACCTGCTTTCTTCCTAGTTTTAAGAAAAGTTTATCACAAAAAGAGAAGAGTATCAATAACCAACTAGATTATTGATACTCAAAGTTGTTACTTACATTTTTTCATTTCTTCTATTCTTTTCACAACATCATCGTCAGAAACTCTATGATTCCAATCAACGTCCCCCTCCTTGTATAGAACAAACGCAACAACTTGATGTAATTCTTCTTCAGATAAATCCCATATTATTCCATTTAAATAACAATTACAAAAAACTTTAATTGCTTTCTTATCATTAAAATACTTTTGATAATCATTTGTTACTTCCCAATTAACATACGTACTGCTTGTAATTTTATTTATTGATAGACATAATACTTTGAGCATTCCTAAAGGTGATAGTAGCATTTCTTTAATAAATTCGTTGTACCCATTCTTATCAAAACAACTAAATAGATACGTTATTAATTTTGGTTCAGCAACTTCAAACAAACAATTTATGTTTTTTATCTCAATTATTTTTTGTATAAAATGTTTCTCTACATCTTCAAAATACTCTTCTGAAAAAATCTTTTTCCCACGTGCATCTCCTTTCGCAGCTAATCTCCCATGTGCTAACTCTATAAAATTAATAAACTCTCCAACAACACTTATATTTTCAATATTACAGTTATCTATACATTCATTAAGCAAAGCTACTTTATCAGCATCTTCTTCAAGTCTTAATAGTAAATCTTGCAATAAAAACAATGTTAAACCTATTGCAGAAACAGCTACCAATCCATTTGTATTATTGCTCTTAAACAAATATGCATTTTCTAATAAAGACCGCACCAAAATTCCTACGCGTTTCTTATCTATGTCATTAATAGATGCATTTAACTCATTAAGTAAATTTATTATTCCGTTTTTGGAATTAATTTCTTTAATATATTCATCTAATTCATATTTATTCATTAAATTAATAGCACAATTAAAGCGTTCTCTGGAAATAGCATCTTCTTTCAAATCTAATACAAAATATCTGTCAAAAACATTTTCATGTCCTATTCTTTTATTTTTTAACAGTTCAGGCACATTACAATATGAATATTGTCTATTTCTTGAAAAACTTGGAAATAACAATTTTATTAACTCATAATATTCTTGAGCTCTATTCTCATTAATGCTCTCCATTTTCGAAAGATTTTTTCTCTCAATTTCCTCAGGCTTATTATTTACTAACAAAATAGCATTTTCCCAACTGCCAAAAATATTACTTTTATTTTCTTTAATCCACCTATAAAGTTCAGGAACTTTTATTTCTAAAACAGTAATAGCAACTAAATCAGCAAAATTTACTTCTTCTCCAATCAGCCTACATTTAAGCCTTAGAATATTGTTTAATCTTTTTACATCTCTTATGTGCCTTATATATTTAGAAACACATTCCTTAAATACTAATTCCCAATAATATTTTTCATAAATAATATTACTATTAACTACCATCTCATTTAAATATTCAAACAAAACATCCCATAAATACTTTTGTGATATTTGTGGAATCTCTATCGGAACTTGAATAATTTTTTCTAAATATTTCTCACCATCATAATTTTGCACTTCATTTAAAGCTCTTACAACAACTTCTTTATCAAAAGATAAAACATGTATGGTATTGGGAAAATTAGCTACAGAAGTAATTAATTTGAAAACTAATTTTATTTCGTCATTCGATAGCCTATCTATATCATCCATAATAATGATAATCTTCTTATTCTGTTTTTTTAGTATATCTATAACCTTATCTTTTTGCTCTGTAAGATTACTGTCTTTACAACTCTCAAATACTTTAATTACACATGCCAAACATTTTTTTGCTATTCCCACATCAGTTCCACCTGTTATAATAGCACCAATGTCCACAACACTATCAAGCATTCCCCCATATTTTCTTATTGCTTTACCTAATCCTCGTGCAACCTCATCTTTACTATTTTCAAATTTATTCGCTAACACTATAAAATATTGTTGTAGTAATTGACTAGGAGAAGAAAAATTCCAAGGATTGAAATATATAACTACAGGCTTATTACTTTTGGTGTTCAAATCTTTTTCAATTTCTTCACGTACCATATTTACTACAGAAGACTTACCACTTCCCCACTCCCCAAATAATCCAACACAAAAACTTTCGTCTATGTTAGCCTCTATAAGTGATTTCCCTAGCAACTTCGCAAAATTACTTCTATGCAACAAATCTTGCTCTTGGTTTTCAATCGGTGAATCTTTCAAATACATAAACCACTGCCTCCTTAATTAACAACCAATACACAAAGAGGACTTGCCAAAGCCAAGTCCTCTTTTTATACATTTTTCAATGCACTATTCTTATTTCACTTCTATCAACACTTCCCACTTACCAAAACGTTTACCATCTACACGACGAATAACACCACGTTCTTGAAGAGAAGCCATCACTCTTTTTATTGTCATAATAGATTTTCCAGTTTCTACAGTAAGTTTCTTTTGAGTAATTGAGGGTTCTTCTATTATCAAATTTAAAATAACTAATTCTTCTAAAGTGCATTCCAAAGTACCAAATTGATACTTTGGAACTTTAGAAATGATACTTTGGAAATCTTCTTCCTCATCTCTAAAGTCAAAGTCAATATGTGCATAACGATTTTTCAATTCGTAATCAGCACCCAAAAGCAAGTTACTAAAAAACATTTCTAAGAACTTGGTTGTAGCATGAATACCTTTTTGCAAATCGTTATAGTTTGCACGCACTAAAGCATTTCTGAAAAACCAAGAGTGCTTCTTGAACGCTTCATTATCTACTTTCAAGCCAAAGGTTCTCATGTATTTAATAATGAACACAGCAGTTGCTCTGGTGTTACCTTCACCAAAAGGATGTATTTGCCAAATATCAGAAGTGAACTTAGCAAGATGCTTGATAGCTTCAACAAGAGATAATCCTTCATACGAAAAAGCTTTCTCTGTTTTAAAATCATAATCTAAAGTTTCTTGAAGGCTGTTCCAAGATGCGTAGATTACGGTTTCGCCATTAAGTACCCATTCATTTTTAGTGATGTTGTAATCACGAAGCTTTCCTGCTTCTTTAAAAACGCCATCAAACAAACGGCGATGAATGCTCATCAATTCCGCAGGAGAAAACTGAAAAGTTTTTTCTCCAAGCAGTTGGGTAATTCTTGCAGAAACAATATCAGCTTCTCTGGTGGCTTTCTCAATAGCAGTACGTTTATCATGTTCTTTGTAATAGCCGTGAATGCGCTCTTGAACTTCATCGATTGTAAGCTTACCTTCGATATGCTCTTTAGCAGTATCCAACAAGTATGCAGAAGTTTTTAAGCCGTCTACTTGTTGTAAACCAATAGCAATCTGCCAAGCTTCACTTTTTTCAGCTTGCCCAGGCTCACCTTGTCTGATATATTCTTCTAATTCTAACTGCCATCTTTTATCTTCAGACATACTCGTTCTCCTTACCACATATTACTATAAAATCATTTTATATTTTTTATAGTATCTAATGTTATGGCCTTATCTTCTTTTATTTTTTCTATAACATATTTTTTTATATTTATACCTTTTTCTTCACAATATTTTTCAAAAAGATTCAATCGTTGAATATTATCCAAATCTTTCAAAACATCATAATGCTCTATCAGGTAAACATCTAAAAGATTGGTATCTTCGTTCAAAATATCATATACCTTTTCCGGAGAAACATTCCAACTTTCAGCAAAAAATTTAACCACTTCTTCTACAAAAACGATATGTTCCCACTTTACCTCATTAGAAATTTTTTCTGCATTATTCTCAAGTTCTTCTTTAGTAATATAACCACTAAATTCACTACCATTTAACTCGTAAGTTACAGAGATATAATTATTTGTTACATCACCCCAAACCAAAACATCTGTATTCACAGGAATTTCTATCTTAGCAGAACCACTTACAGCTTCCTCACTTAAAAAAGAAGGCACTATCATTTTATATATAGGAGCAGAACAATAATTTACAAACCCTGATACAAACTGTTGAAGAAACCATACCAGCACAGCACAAATAAACAACTTCCCTTTGATACCATATTTTTCAATATAGTTCCCTATTTTTTCTGCATAATTTGAAGACTTGATAACATCGATAAATTCATTTATTTGAATTTCACTGAAACTATCTTCTTCCTCACTGCAAATAGCATCCAAATCCGCAAAATCATTTCCGTCATCGACAGCTAAACACAAATCTCTTATCAAATCAGGGTTTTCATACAACCGTGACATATAATCGCTTAAATCTGTAATACAACCTGTATTTGCAAGAATATCAGTCATTCGCAAATTATTAATATTATGATTTGCAAATATTTTAGCAATTTGAGAAGCAGTATTAGTCATATATATGGTACTTTTAAATTTTTCTTCCCACATCATACTATCACGCATAGTATCTTTAAAAAGATTTTGCATAATTGATTGATTTCTAGACAGTTCTGATAAAATATCATTTCTCAATAATTCCATATTCTGATTCATTCTCTGACTTTCTTTAAAAAATGTACTCAAAATAGGATTCTCATAAACAGAACGTACTGATTCAACAGCTATACTTAGCTCCTTCCATGCACCAATTCCCATCATTGACCTTTTAATTTCAGAGCAACATCTCATAGCCTCTGCTACACTAGCAGCACTATTAACCGTCATAGCATTTTGAATCACTTTTTGTATTCCATCTAGATTATGATTTGACTTCATAGCTTCAGCTACACTTAATGCACTATTAAACCTCATAGCATTTTGAGCCGTATTACATATTCTGGGACCAACATCATAATTGTGCAAAGCTTCAGCTACACTTAATGCATTATTAAGTTGTACTCTTTCATCTTTCAAAAGTTCATATAGTGGATTTTCAAAAGATTTACGTGCATTCTCTGTTAATTTATTTAACATTGGTTCTTGATGTAACTTCCTTTCGTATTTCTCCATGCTCTAAAACACCCTTTTCAACAAATCTACTGCGCAACTTTTATTTTAAATTAAGTATATCACGAATTACCTAAAACAACTGAATTATACTACTCATAATTATACAATTAAACCACCATTATTTTCTAAACACAAAAAGATACTCATGCGCAAGCAAAAGAAAATTATACTTCACACTGTTAGTCTTCCAAAAACCAGTAGCTCTACAATTATGTTGCTCCTTAATAATGATCTCTTTAGTTTTAAAACCAGCAGCTTCAAAGATTTTCATAACCTCAAAGCTCATCGGTATAACGTGTCCCTTTTGTCTGGTATCACCCATTAAAATTGCACAGAACTTCCCTTTTTTAAGAACTCTATAGCTTTCTTGGGCTACCTTAACCATTTCAGGAAGAAACTCTTTAACTTTAAGTTTTGATAAATCTTCCTCTATATCTTCACTGTATTCGATAATGTTAGCATACGGAGGATGTGTGCAAATAAGGTCAATGCTTTCATCATAAATAAAGTCTAATTTTCTAGCATCACCTTTTTGAATATGTACTATTCCATTTGCTTCTTCCAATTCAAAGTCTGTTTTATTTCTACATCTTTCCAAAGCAACATCGTTTACGTCAACGCCAATAATATTACGATTTAAAATTTTTGCTTCAACAAGTGTAGTTCCTCCACCAGCAAATTGGTCTAAAACCCAATCACTTTCTTGTGAATATCTCAACAAAATATTTCTAGGAATATAAGGAGACCAATTGCCACGCCATTTTGCATCATGCGTTGCCCAGTTACCACGTTTTGGGAAACTCCAAACAGTATTCATCTCTAGCTCGAAATCATCAGGTTGCCACTTCTTAATCTTCTTAGGCATAAGTATCTCCTTAAACAAAAAGTTTTTTCATAACGCCTTGCTCAATATCATCAATACTATAGATTGTTTCCAACACTTCAAAAGTTTCTCTTAAATTACCTTTGGCACTACGCCACGCAGTACCATCGGTAAACCATACGAACGTAAAACCATCAACACTATCAGCTTCCTGTGCTAACATCTTATAACTACGTGCTGTTTCATTTAACTTAGAACCACCACCGGTATAAAAGTTGGTTTCAATAGCGTAAATCATATTATTTGTTTTAACCACAAAGTCAAAACGTTTTCTAGCTTTACCATCGTTTGATAAGGCAGATAAATCTATATTCCATTTTTGTTCAACATCTGACAAATACATTTCTTTGAAGTAATTTACATCAGAAACAAAGCCTGCTTTTTGAATATAGTTTTCCACCAAATTTTCCATTTGATGTCCACCCCTATTTTTTCTACCGTTAGAGTCAAGACCAGTTTCAACACCTAATGCATAATCAATTAAATTATTCACAAGGTGATTAGAAAGCAAATCAAACAACCCTGTCTTTTCCATAAACTTTTCATACTGTTCAACACTATAGTTCATTTTCTTAAAATTATATGTAAATGCACCTTCTTCATCTTGTGCATAAATTTCAGTACCACGAACAGCAAGAAGCAAAGGTATGCACTTTAATGTTTCTGGATAACGACTAACAATATCAGCAAAATCTTCTTTGATGTTTTTAGAGCCAATCAGTGAATTTAGAATATTTAATTCTATTCTAAGTTTCATAACATTTTCTACAACTTTATCGTAGTTAACATAATAGTCATATCCAGAAATACTAGCTCTAAATTTATTTAGCCATTCTTCAAAGTTTCTACTCATTACTATTTCTCCTTTACTTAAAAATTAGAAATCAACAGTTCTTTGATTTTTCCTCTACCTGTACTTTTACTATTAATCATTCTAGAAGCTTCTATTCTCTTGATATTGTAATTAGCATATAAATCATCAAAGAAATTATCTTCCTCATTATGATTTTTCGGATCAGAATTACTCAACAAAATTTTTGCTTTTCTTTCGTTCAACATATGTATATACTCTGCGAGTTCTTTTTGATTGCAATCTGTAAAAATCACTTCATTATAAGATGTAAAAGCAGACGTAGCATTTAAGGGACGATAGGGTGGATCGAAATATACAAAAGTATTCTCGTCTATAAAATCAACAGATTCTTTATAATCACCACAAACAATTTTTACATTTTGTAATTTTTGAGAAATCAATTGCAAATTTTCAGCATCGCAAATTAAAGGATTCTTATATGCTCCCATCGGGACATTAAATCCTCCTTTACTATTTACTCTATACAATCCGTTGAAGCAAGTTTTGTTCAAAAAGATAAACAATGCAGCCAACGCAATGTTCATTGAATTAGATTTATCCTGTTTAAGTTGATTAAAAAGTTCTCGTTTGCTGTAGTAATATTCTTTTCTATCCTCTGTAGATAAAGGAATAAATTCTTCTTGCATTGCATCTAATAAGCTGATTAACTCATCTACGTTATCACGAACAACAACAAAACTATTAACAAGCTCTTGGTTAATATCAGAAATCATAATTTCATCTAAATCATAATTAGCAAGTATTTCAAAGAGTACAGCACCCCCACCAACAAATGGTTCAGCATATTTCCTAATGGTCTTGCCAAAACCAACAGGGAAACTTTCCTTGATTGTTTCTAAAATTTGTCCTTTTCCACCAGCCCATTTAACGAACGGTTTAATCTTCTTATTTTCAAAATAACGTAAGCTTCTCGCATCTTGTGGTTTCTCTGCGTCTTTCGGAATGAGCCACATATTACCAAGCATCTCAGCATTTTCTATTCTATTTTCAGAACACAATACAGCTACTCTACGTTGCGAAATATTCCATTTCTCAGCAGCTTCCTTTGCAGTCATATATCGCATTGACAGCACCTCCATAACTAAATTATATTCCAACCCTCGAATAATAGCAAACAAGAATTTGAGTATAAAAACAGTCCACGAAAACTAATCCGTGGACTTTTTGCAATAGTAATAAACTATAAATTGTTATGTGCATAATCTATACTGTCTATTAATAATTTAACTGCTAAACATCTTTGAGCATTACAAACTTTTTCCTCATCTGTCTTTGCTTTCATATTTTCTACTTCTTCAAGTACGTCTGCAGCAGCTTTAAAATAATCTTTGGATAACTTTTTAGGTTGATTATTCCTAAGAATCAACGTGCACGCTTCAAACAATTTTTTTGCTTTCTTATATTTCTCAAGTTTAGGATTTTTTATTGATTCCAAACTCAACATATATTCTAGAAAACTTTTAAGCATACCTACAGTCACTTGTAATCTTCCATCATCACTCTCTACCAAAATTCTATTAGGCAGAAATTTGTTGAAACATAAATAAATCTTAAACTCGCCAACTCTAACTATCATACAAGCACCACCTTTAGCCTATATTCTATGCCTATATTGTATCATTACAATATAAATTCTATTGTAAAATCAATTAGACTAATCAGCAAAATAAATATGTCTTAAACATAAACAAACAACGCCAAACCTCTCAGCTTGGCGTTTTATTTTTTGTTATATTTAGATTTAACTTTTAGTAACATTCAGTCCTTTTCGCGCTTCCGATAGAATCGCAAAAAGTTAGACTTCACCCAAAAAGAAATACTAAAGAAAAAAGGTACAAGTTAAAAAACTTCTCATTATATAAGTACAATTTGAAAATGCCAAAGCGGACACTTTTTCTAAAAAATTTTTTAAATTTTTTCACGCGTACTCAAACATCATCTTATTGGCTTCTTGTTCCAGCACTTTTGTTACTCCGTACTTCATCAAGCCAAAAAGGGGCAAGTGGTTGTAGTATAAACGTAACTGCTCACGCAAAGAGGATTTCACTTGATTCATGCCTCTTCTATAATTGTAGAGGTTTACCAAATTCACGTATTGGAAGTATTTTGTACTCAGCTCGTCAAATTTCTTTTCCATTAAATCTATATTGTCAACTGATGCACTTAAAAGCCATTCAATATCGCTCATATCTTGCAAGATTTCACGCATATCATATTTCTCTTTTAAGGTTTCCATCCATTCAAAAGCGTATTGCAAGTTAATGCTGCCATCTCTATTAATAAGTCCGTAATCGTTATAAATCATGTTCATTCCTCCTTTGCTAAAAAGTAAGTTGTTATAACACTTCTCTTAAAATTATGATACCAATATCTAAAAAATTAGTTGCGTCGCGCCTGTTAATTAACTATGAAAAATTAAAACCCACTCTCGCGTCTTTGCAGGAGTGGGTTTATTTTTACTTCTATATTAAATGTAAAGAGTGTTACTTTTGCGTTCTGCACACAAGGGAGCTAATCTTTGAGTAATTGCTTCCTTAAATTCGGGAGACATGTCTCTTGCTTTTGCAGGGCAAATTGCTACGCAACGCAAGCAGGTAATGCACGCTGCTTTATCTGTTTCGTTGGGAGCATCTTTAGGAATTGCGCCAACGGGGCATTGGTCTGCACATTTACCACATTTTTTGCAAGCATCACTTGCCATAGGTTTAGCAGGTACGCCGTTGAATTCTTTGTAAGGTTTGTTGCCGGGGACTTGTACTTCTTTAAATACGCCAACTGCATTGCGAGCAGCGATTTGGGTTGCGAAGCGTTCCAATTCCATTTGGTCTTGAACATCAGGACGGTTGGCTGCAAATTGACGAACCATAGAATGTTCTGCAATAGCACCAATGGCAGCAATGGTTTTAAAGCCTGCGGTTTCGCTTACTTCTTTAAGTTCCAATAAGGTGTCGTCAAATTCACGATTGCCATATACAGCCATAAGCACTGCTTTAGCACCGTTGCCATTAATTTGCGCCAATCGTTCCAGCGCAACAGCAGGCACTCTGCCACCAAAGGAAGGTACAGCAATTACGCACAAGTCTTCCGGAGCAACTTCTACTTGGGTAAAATCTACAGTTCTATCAGCTAAATCTATATCTTCTACAATACTGCTTAAAGTGTTTGCTACAATGTACGCAGCGTTTTCAGTGCCACCGGTGGGGCTAAAGGTTATTTTTAATACTGCCATAAGTATTCCGCCTTTCAAATAAAACTTCTCCATCTATTATACGACATAAAGAAAGCCACAGCAAATTGCCGTGGCTTGTATTTATTATATGTAGATTTTAGAGAACCATCATCAAAGTGCCCATTGCAATAAATGCGCAACCAACCATTGCTTTGGTGGTTACAGTTTCGTGCAGTACCAGAACTGCCAGTACGATGGTGAAGATAATGCTTAATTTATCGATGGGTACAACTTTGGAAGCTTCGCCAATTTGCAAAGCTTTGTAGTAACAAAGCCAGGAAGCACCGGTAGCAAGACCGGAGAGAATTAAAAAGATCCAGCTTTTTTGACTGATGGAACTAATGCCGCCTTGAGCATTGGTGAGGAAAACCATACCCCAGCTCATGATAACTACAACTACAGTTCTAATTGCAGTTGCCAAATTAGAGTTAACGCCTTCAATACCAATCTTTGCCAAAATAGAAACAAGAGCTGCGAAAACCGCAGAAAGTAATGCTAAAACCATCCACATAAAACAGAACCTCCTTTGTGTAATTTATAATAATTATTCGTTACTGAAATTATAACTCAAAATTTTGACGGAAGCAACATTTTTTAGACGCTATCTTTTAAAAAATTTGCAGAGATTTTTGGAAGCTTTCTGTAAAAATGACAGCTTCCTTTTTTAAAAACTGTCCCTCATTTTTCAGAAATAACCTGCAAAAATCAGCAAAAACCGTTATATTCTTGCAGATATCCTAAAAAACAGCAATAATTCTCAAAATACCTCTATTATTTTACTAAACTTGTTGAACTTTCTACTGTTTTTGTTATAATTAGGCTATATAAGAATGTAAAAAGAAAGGTTGTGACAATGGTAAGATGAAAGAGATGATCCGTTTACAGGGAATTTCTAAGAAATTCGGCGATCATATAATTATTCCGTCCATCGATTTGACTATTTACGATGGCGAGTTTATTACACTGCTGGGACCTTCCGGCTGCGGCAAAACTACCCTTTTGCGTATGATAGCAGGCTTGGAACAACCTACTGAAGGTAAGATCTATTTAGATGATGAAGATGTAACCAAGCTGCCCCCCTATAAACGTGACGTAAATATGGTTTTCCAAAATTACGCATTGTTCCCTCACATGACTGTTGAGGAAAATATACATTTCGGTCTCAAAATGAAGAACGTTCCCATGGATGAACAAAAGGAACGTGTTAATCAAGTATTGTACCTTACACAACTGGAAGAATTACGCAAACGTCGTCCCCAACAAATGAGTGGCGGTCAACAACAACGTGTTGCTATCGCTCGTGCGCTTGTTAACAATCCCAAAGTTTTGCTTCTTGACGAACCTTTGGGCGCGTTGGACTACCAATTGCGTAAAAACTTGCAATTAGAATTGAAGAATTTGCAACGCGGTTTAGGCTTGACCTTTATCTACGTTACCCATGACCAAGAAGAAGCTTTGACCATGAGTGACCGTATCGTTGTTATGAATAAAGGTGTCATTGAACAGGATGATAATCCGGATACCATTTATCATACTCCGAAAACCAAGTTCGTTGCTAAATTCATCGGCGAAAGCAATTTCTTTGAACATGAAGATGGCTCTACAAGTGTTGTCCGTCCGGAAAAACTTAACTTGTGCCCCGAAGACGAAGAAAACGCAGCTCATCCGGAACCGCAACTTTACGGTACTGTAGTTGACGTTGTGTTCTATGGCACTATCGATAAAGTTTTCGTACGTTTGGATAACTCTAACCAAACTGTAGTAGCTTATCAATATTTTGATGATGTTAAACGTTGGCAACCTGATGAACGCGTTGGCATCTGGTGGCAGCCTCAAGACGAGGTGATCGTACACAAATGAGAAACGGAAAATTAATGGTTGCACCAACCGTACTCTGGCTGAGTTTCTTCTTTGTAGTACCGCTGCTGATTGTAGTAGCAGTATCCTTCGCCAGTCGTACTCCCTACGGTCAAGTAATTTTTGACTGGACTTTGGGCAACTATGCTCGCTTTACTGAAACTTTATATCTGTCTATTTTTGCAGATACCCTTATCGTAGCGGTGATTACTACGTTCCTTACGATTTTGTTAGGTTATCCGTTGGCGTATTTTATTGCCCAATTACCTAAGAAATGGCAACAACCCGGTTTGATTCTTGTTATGATTCCCTTCTGGATTAACTTCTTAATCCGCTCTTATGCTTGGGTAATTATTTTAAGAACTCAAGGCGTTTTGAACACATTCTTGCTGAAGTTTGGTTTTATTGACCAACCTTTGCAAATGCTTTACAACGAAGTTGCCGTTATGCTTGGTATGGTTTACGCCCTGCTGCCTTTCATGGTACTTCCTATTTATGTATCCATTGAACAGCTTGACCACCGTTTACTGGAAGCAGCTTCCGATTTGGGTGCTTCCCCCTTTACTGCATTCCGCAAAGTTACCCTGCCTTTGACCATGCCCGGTATTGCTGCAGGTACAATTTTGGTATTTATTTCTTCCTTGGGTATGTTCGTAGTACCCGACGTTATGGGTGGTGCAAAATCTGCGCTGATTGGTAATTTGATTCAAAACCAATTCCTTTCCGCACGCGATTGGCCTTTTGGTGGCGCACTCTCCATCGTATTAGCATTGCTTTCCTTAGTACTCATCGTGTTGTACTACAAAGCATTGTCTGCTCAACAAGGAGGTGGTAAAAATGCCGAAGACATGGCGTAGTCACGTATTATGCGCTTACGCAATGGCCATCTTGGCTTTCTTGTACTTACCTCTGTTGATTTTGGCGTTGTACTCTTTTAACGAGTCCCGCATCAACGCTGTTTGGAGCGGCTTCACCTTTGACTGGTATTTGTCTTTGTTCAAAAACCGTCGCGTACTAGAAGCTCTTACCAACAGTTTAATCGTAGCATTTGCTTCCACCATTGTTTCTACCGTACTTGGTACAACAGCGGCAATTGCTCTGAACAAGTATCAATACAAATACAAAAACGTAATCAACGGCCTTTTGTATTTGCCAATCTTGATTCCGGAAATCGTTATGGGTCTTTCCCTCTTAGTATTGTTTAGCCAAGCACATATTCCCCTTGGCAAAACTTCTTTGATTTTGGCTCATATCACTTTCTGTGTATCCTTCGTAGTAATTACGGTTAACGCTCGTCTTGAAGGTATGCGTCCGGAATTGGAACAAGCTGCAATGGATTTGTACGCTACTCCCTTCCAAACTTTCCGTTACGTTACTTTGCCTTTGGCAATGCCCGGTATCGTAGCCGGCGCTTTGATGGCGTTTACCCTTTCCATTGATGATTTCATCATCAGCTTCTTTGTGGCAGGTCCTAACTCCACTACCTTGCCCTTGTACATCTACGCAATGGTTAAGCGTGGTATCTCTCCGGAAATCAACGCACTTTCTACCTTGCTGATGTTGGCAACAATCGTTTTGGTTGTCTTGGCTCAAATCTTGCAACCTCAACATGTATCCAAAAAAGAAGAATAAACTTATTAATGGAGGTCTGAAATGAAAAAATTACTCTCTCTTCTCATTGCTTTGGTAGCATTCGCTATCGTTGGCTGTGGCGGCGGCGACAAAAAATCTGAAAGCAAAGCTGAACCGCAGGTTTTAAATTTATTCAGTTGGGCCGACAATGTTGATCCTGCAGTTATCGAAAGGTTCGAAAAAGAAAACAACTGCAAAGTAAACTATGACGTATTCGCTAACAATGAAGAACTCTTGGCAAAACTCCAAGCTGGCGGCGCGCAATACGATGTAATCCAACCTTCCGATTATATGGTAACTACTTTGGTTAAATTGGGTATGCTGGAAGAACTTAACAAAGCTAATATGCCCAACACCAACAATATCGTAAAAAGCTTGCAAGCTCCGTCCTATGACCCCACCGGTAAATACAGCGTTGTTTATACTTGGGGCATGACCGGTATCGTTTACAACAAAAAGTACATTAAAGAAGCTCCTACTTCTTGGAACGATTTGTGGAAAGACGAATACAAAGGTCGCCTCATCCTCTTGAACGACAGCCGCGAAGTTATTGGTATGGCTCTCAAAAAGAACGGTCACTCCAACAACAGCTTGAACCCTCAAGAAGTTGAAGCAGCTGTTAAAGATTTGAAAAAGCTTGCTCCTAACGTACTTGCATTTGACACCGACACCATTAAACAAAAATTCATCGCTGAAGAAGCTTGGATTGGTACCATGTGGACCGGTGACGCAAGCTACACCTACAAAGACAACAAAGACATTGGCCTTGTAATTCCGAAAGAAGGCGCAACCATTTGGGCAGATACTTTCGCAATTCCCAAAGGTGCTCCCCACAAAGCGCTTGCTGAAAAATTCATCAACTTTATGTATGACCCGAAAGTTAGCGCACAAAACTACGAATACATTGGCTACAATGACCCCAACGAAAAATCTGCTGAATTCCACAGCGAAGAATTCAAAAATGACCCGATGCTGAAAATTGGTCGCGATAACATCGACAAAGGCGAATGGCTTACCGATATTGGCGAAGCACTCACCATGTACGACCGTTACTGGACCGAATTGAAAACCGGTAAATAAAGACTAAAAGCCTGCAACTTTCTTAAAAAGTTGCAGGCTTTTTTACACTTTAAAAAATTTATTAAGCCAGCTTATAAAAATAATGTATACACAGTGAAAATACTGTATACAATCTGATTTTTTCCGAAACCTCTGCTATAATACACTCATAAGTAATTTAAATTTACTAAAATATTTTAGGGGGTTTGTTTATGAACTTGTCAACAAAAATCTTAATCGCCCTTGGTTTGGGTATCATCGCAGGCTTACAACTCGGCGCTGAAGGCACTGCATTCGCAAAAGCTTGGATTGGTCCCTTGGGCACCATCTTTATGAACCTGATCAAAATGGTTATCGTACCTCTGGTATTCTCCTCTTTGGTTATGGGTGTTTGCGGTTTGGGTGACGTTAAAAAACTCGGTCGCGTTGGTTTCAAAACCGTTGCTCTGTACTTGTTAACCACCGCATTTGCAATCGCTCTCGGTATCGCTTTCGGCGTATTGGTAGAACCCGGTGCTGGCTTGAATATGTCCACTGAAGGTTTGAAAGTAACCGCTAAAGCTGCTCCGCCTATCATGAAAGTTATCATCGATATCTTCCCGACCAACCCGTTGGGCGCTATGGTTAAAGCTAACATGCTCCAAATCATCCTCTTCGCTCTCTTCGTTGGCGTAGGCATCGTTGCTGTTGGTGAAAAAGCAGAAGCTTTGAAAAACACCATCGACGGTTTGGCAGAAGTTTGCTACAAAATGGTAGCAATCATTATGAGCTTCGCTCCGTTCGGCGTATTCGGTTTGATTACTCCGGTAGTTGCAGCTAATGGTCCTGCAGTTCTCCTCCCGCTCCTCAAAGTTATCATCTGCGTATATGTAGGTTGCGCACTCCACGCTCTCATCGTATACGGTGCATTGGTTGCTACTCTCGGCAAATCTTCCCCGGCTCAATTCTTCAAAGGTATTGCTCCGGCTTCCCTCTTGGCATTCTCCTCTTGCTCTTCTTCCGGCACTCTGCCCCTTACCATGGACTGCATGCGTAAAATGGGCGTAAGCCAAAGCATTTCTTCCTTCGTACTTCCTTTGGGCGCTACCATTAACATGGACGGCACCGCATTGTACCAAGGTGTTTGCGCACTGTTCGTAGCACAAATCTACGGCATTGAATTGACTGGTGCACAATATATGACCATCATGTTGACTGGTACCTTGGCTTCCATCGGTACTGCAGGTGTTCCGGGTGCAGGCTTCATCATGTTGACCATGATTTTGACCGCTCTTGGCTTGCCTCTCGAAGGTTCCGCTCTTATCGCAGGTATCGACCGTATCCTCGATATGCCTCGTACCTCTGTTAACGTAACCGGTGACGCAGCTGTTACCTTGATCGTTGACAAATCCGAAAACGCTTAATCTCAAAATTAAAAGCTCACTTCGTAAGAAGTGAGCTTTTTTATTTGTGCTTATAACTCTTTTATTTTACTTTTCTAAGATAAGTGTAACCTGCTACAGAAATTAATATAATCCCCGTACTGATGATTACAAGCTTCGTCGGTAGGAAGTATCCTAAAGCACCGCCTAAGAGCGGCCCTACGAACCCACCGGACATTTGCGCTGAAGTTACAAGCCCGAAGGCTTTACCACGAATAGATTTATCCGTAACTTCTGCAAGATTTGCGTTAATATTAGGTATTGCCCCTGCCAGGAACAAACCATAGATAAATTGCACTACTGCAAATTGATACACATCAGTTGTGAAGAATTGGAACAGGTTTACTACGCCTGCACCAAATGTAATGTAGCAGAAGGTTTTAACGTAACCGTACTGTTGTCCTCTCTTGCCCCAGAAAGGTGCTGCCAAAATGCCGGATATACCTGCTAAGGAGAAGATTACGCCAGCCATTTGCACGGCTTCATCATTAACCTGCCCCATAAGCTGACCAACATACATCGTAATAAGCGGTTGCAAGAGCATTACGCAAACCTGAATCAAGAAGAACATTATCATCGTAAAAAGAATGCCCTTGTTTTGCAATGCCTCTTTTAAATCACTGATAAGCTCTACCTTGCGGTTTCTACGCTCTTCACTAATGGGAACATCTTTTACAAGGAAGATTACCAGTAAGGTTGCAATGGTAAGGCAAACGCTGCTTAACCAGAAGGAAGCACGAATCCCGAACCAGCTACTTAGGTAACCACCCATTAGCGGGCCTAAGATACCGCCACTGGACAAAGCAGTTTGCATCAAGCCCATGCCCCAGCCCATTTTATCCATTGGCATTGTGGAAGAAACAAGGGACATAGAAGCAGGAACAAAACCACTGATTAAACCGATAAGCCCACGAATCACAAAGAACTGGTACTCATCCTGGCACACTGCAGACATAACGTAGGTTATTGCCAACCCAACGCCTGCCCGTATGGCCATCTTCTTTTGCCCTACTTTGTCAGCCATGGCTCCCCAGTAAGGAGCCATTATCGCCGCGAAAAGGAACGTTATGGAATAGACAAGTCCACTCCAAAAGCTAACCTCTTCTTGGCTTACGCCCAAGTCCTTTAGCAAAAAGACAGGTAGGAACGGCACGCACATAGTGTAGCTGGAAGCTGCAAAGAACACGCCCGTCCATAGGACTGCTAAGTTTACCTTCCAATTTATTTTATTGTCGCTATGTACATTAAAAGTCACTTTATCATCTCCGTAAAAATGCTTTTACAGATACATTATAGCACTTAGGCAAAACAATGTTACCCCTGCAACGAAAAAATTTCTTCATAAATTATCCATAACTTTTCAACAATACCTTTCTACATTACGAAAATTCTTGTATAATATATAAAGATATGTTTTGAAAAGGATGTGTAATCTTGAAGCCTTATACCCTGCAAGAAATTGAAGAACGTGGACTTTTTTCCAGCCTGCTCAATGGCAAGCCTGTACAAAATGCTTGGGCAGAGATTAATAATATTTTAGTAAAAGCTGAAAAAGCACAAGAACTTACCGCAGACCAAGTTAAAAGCGCTATGAAAAAATGGGGCGCTAAAATGGACGAAACCACTTTGGAACAACGTAGTGGTATCTACCGTAAACTTGCTGACGTAATCTATAGCGAAGCTCAAAGCGAAGACGACGAACTTTTTGCTCAAGGCAAACACTTGGCAGAAGTTTTGGAACTTCCTCCCCACTTGGTAAAACTTGCTGACAAAGGTGCTAAAATGGGCGCATACTACACCCGTTGTGCAAACCTTTTGACTGGCGAAGAAAAACTTGATATTCAAGCTTTGAACAAAGTATTCCACTACGATTATGAAGATGGCTTTTCAATGCGCCGCCAAGCTTTTGATGACCACTTCAACAAAATTTTCGACGGCATCTCTGAAACCAGACGTTTCTCCATGGAAGTTGAAGACGGTTTGATTGCAGACTGCAAAACCTTGGACATCCCCTACGAATTCAAACCGCACATTGAAAGTGCATTGGAAAAATATCGTAGCATTTGGAACGCAGAAAACCACGAAGTAACTGCTTTGGAACTTAACCTGCCTATGGAAAAAGACGAAGCTTGCTACGCTTACGCAAACAGTGGCTACTGCGAACGCAAAGTTGTTGAACAAGAAGACAACTACTTTGAACTTACCCGTAAATTCAGCATTGATGAAACTGTTTCCTTTAAAGGTTCTCACATTGAACATCCTACCATTAAAGAAGAAACTACCGTGCTCAACGAACTTGGCTACTTCTTCGTAACCAACCAACGCATCATCTTCTTGGGTCAAACCATCCACAAAGCAGTTGCACTGAAAGATATCGAAGGTGCTACCTTTGACGGTATGAGCTACATCACCTACCACACTAAAAATGATGGCGACTTGCTCTTCAAATACAGCGATGACTCCGCTGAAGTAATGTACATCATCTTTAACCGTGTAAAAAATGGTGAATATAAATAAGAAAACAAAAAGCTCCGCAAATGCGGAGCTTTTTTACATTATAGGATAAAGTTTTCAGAAGTGCTGTATAGCAAGGCGGAACAAAATTGTGAAGCGAAGGCGTACTAGACGTACGTCGAGCAAGCAATTGCAGTTCCAACACAGCTAGACAGTGCTTATGGAAAGTTTACAAGCATTCTTTAATTGCTTTAGCCATACGTTTGATGCCTTCAATGATTCTTTCATCCGGCATATTGGAATAGTTAACGCGCATGCTGCGGTCAGTTTTGCCATTGGGATAGAAAGCGTCGCCAATTACAGCAGCAACTTTCATTTCAATGCATTTGTCGAAAACTTTACGAGCACTTACGCCTTCAGGCATAGAGAGCCACAAGAACAAGCCACCTTCCGGATGAGTCCAAGTGCAGCCTGCAGGAAGTTCAGCTTCCATGGTAGCGAGGATAAGGTCGCGACGATGACGATAGAGGTCGCAAATTTTTGCAACGTGTGCATCAAGGTCATATGCTTCCATATAAGCATCTGCTACACCTTGGTCGAAGTTGGAGGTGTGGAGGTCAGCGCTTTGTTTGATTTTGATGAATTCGCTGAGAACGTCTTTATGAGCAGCTACCCAACCAAGACGCAGACCGGGGCAGAATACTTTGGAGAAAGTACCAAGGAACATTACCAAGCCTTTGGTATCCATAGATTTCAAGGAAGGCAGGATTTCGCCTTCGAAACGCAGTTCGCCATACGGATTATCTTCCAATACGGGCAGGTTGTGTTTATTAACAACTTCCATAAATTTTTGACGGCGTTCCATAGACCAGGTACGTCCAGTCGGGTTTTGGAAGTCAGGAATTACATAAATGAATTTGCAATTCGGAGTGGTTTCCAAAATTTTGTCCAATTCTTCTGGCAATAAACCGCCATCATCGGTAGGAACTTCTACAAAAGTAGGTTCATAAGCGTTGAAAGCGTTAAGTGCACCCAAGTAGGACGGACTTTCACAAAGAACAACATCACCAGGGTCCAAGAACAGTTTGCCTGCAAAATCGAGGCATTGTTGAGAACCGGTAGTAATCAAAATTTCATCGGGGTCAACGTTGGTGTGGTATTTATCTGCCATACGTTTCGCAATTTTAGCACGCAGGGACGGACGACCTTCGGTAGCTGCATATTGCAACAATTGGCGACCTTCCTTCATAACCAAATCATAGGAAACTTTAGCAATTTCTTCAACGGGGAAAAGTTCCGGTGCAGGCAGACCACCAGCAAAGGAAATGATGTCCGGTTGAGC
This sequence comes from Phascolarctobacterium sp., assembly GCA_045123075.1. Taxonomy (GTDB): domain Bacteria; phylum Bacillota; class Negativicutes; order Acidaminococcales; family Acidaminococcaceae; genus JAHHUH01. The sequence goes on from JBGVIJ010000073.1 coordinate 21,967, forward strand.
AGTTAATTTCAAAAGTTCACGAATCTCAGAGGATTGCATACGTTCCATACGGTTAGAAAAATTCATAATCTATCTCTCCCTCATTTGCTTTAAGCAATTATAATACATAAATAATTGTAGCACTTTCCCCTGCTATCCACAAGAGAAAGTGCTATGTATACTTTATCTTCTTAAATTGTTGAATTAAGTTGTAAACTTAGTTACGCTTTAATGAGACCTTTTTCTTCCAAGAACTCTGCCAAGAATT
>JBGVIJ010000074.1:0-12492 GCA_045123075.1 Phascolarctobacterium sp.
TTATCGTTTCCGCGGGGCAGATGTCAGCGTTTTTGCGGAAGTGCGCCAAGCAATTAAAGCGCAGGGCGGGGTGGACATCACTTTGCCGGATAACTTCCGTACTGTTGACAAGATTTTGGACGCTTGTAACGAAGTCTTTGAAGAATTACTTGGTACTGACGAAAAGCAGGATGTGTTCTTTGAACCGCTCGTCCCTCATAATATTAGTGAGCACAAACCTGTATTATTGCAAGTTCCTTACGATAAAGATACCAAAGCTAAAGCTCGTCAGATGGAAGCGACAGCGGTGGCTCGCCATATAGAAGAGCTTCACCAGCAAGGCGAAGCTTATGGAAAAGTAGCAATCCTGCTCAGCGCCATGACTGCTTGTGACATTATGACGGAAGCCTTGGAAAAGGCTAAGATTCCTTACCAAGTAGTGGATGGCAAAGGGTTCTACGAAAGACAAGAAGTTTTGGACTTTCTCCATTTGTTGACTGTACTGCAAAATAGAGAGCGTAGTTTGGAATTAGCAGGCGTTTTGCGCTCACCTTACTTTGGATTTGAAGATGGGATGCTCACAAAAATGTTCTTGTTGGCAAATGCAGAGCAACGCTTTTTGTGGGATGTGTTAATGGACTTTGACACAACATCTTTTAAGTTTCACCAAGTTCTTCTTGTGGAAGAAGCAAGGAGAAAATTATCCTACTTGCGAGAAGTTGCTTCCCTTTTGGCATTGCCGGACCTGATGGAAAAGATTATGCAGGTTTTACATTTGGAAGCAGTACTGTATATGCAAGAAAATGGTGTTGCCAAATGTGCTAACGTTAAAAAGTTAATTGGTCTTGCACAGGAATATTGCGCTGCTAAACAAGGAACACTTACTTCTTGGTTAGAATACGTTGCTGCCTTACGTAAAGCGCAAGCTCGTGAAACAGCAGCCAATGTGCACGCAGCAGATGCTGTAACCATTATGACCATTCATAAATCCAAGGGTTTGGAGTTTGACACTGTTTACTTGCCCATGCTTGATAGGCGTGGTGCTAATGATGTAAATGTTGTTAAATTCCACAAGCAATTGGGCTTGGGCGTGAAGGCTGTTCTTGATAATGGCGATACTGTGGAAAGCAGTGTGTTGGCTAAAATAAAAGAGGAAGATAAGAAACTGCAAAAGGCAGAAAAGCAACGCCAACTTTATGTTGCCATGACTAGGGCGAAAAATAGATTGATTATGAGCGGTACGTTTAACGAAGAAGGAGAAAGCACTGCGGATAATTGGTTCAATGATTTGAACGGTATTTTTTCTAAGGGTGATAAAGTAGAAAGCATTATTGTAGATTTGCGTAATGAACCTATCGAATCCAATAATATTCTTGATGAAGAGGATGGTGGCGGTGCTTTACCGGATGATGAACTTCTTAAACCTTTAGAAAGTTACGGTGCAAATGGTAGGCAAAGTTTTTCCCCGTCAGCTTTACAAACCTTTATGCATTGTCAACGCCAATACTTCTATCAACAAGAAGGCTTGCCTGCTCTCGAAGTTGAAGGCGAGGGTGGCAGCAATTTACCTCCGCAAATCGTAGGCAGCATTATCCATAGAGCGTTAGAGCTTTACGATTACAAAAACTTGGATGCAGCTTTTAACAAGGCGGTAGAAGAGTTTGCTCCTGGTAATAAGGTAGGTGCTGCCAAAGCTAAAGAGCAGCTTGAAAAATATGTGGAGAGTGATTTGTTTAAAGCTTTGCCAAAGAACAAGCTTAAAGAATTGCGTTTTACTTTGCCCATAGATGAAATGGTTATTACTGGTGTGATTGACTGCGTTGTTGAAACTACTGACGGTTTAGTAATTGTAGATTACAAAACTGGTCGTACGCCTGAAAAGGAAGATGTTAATCTTGGTTATGCTTATCAATTGGCAATCTACAAACAAGCGGTTGAAAAACTCTTGGGTAAAAAAGTTGTGGAAGCTAAACTACACTTCCTGCAAAATTTAAGTGAGTGGAGCTTGCCCATGGATGGAGACAATTTAGCAGATGCTTTTGCCATGTGCAAGAACATTAGTGCTAAAGGTGGCGAAGAAGATTTTGAATGTAATCTTGCCAACTGCAAATATTGTCCGTATAATTATCTGTGTCCGCAAAAATTGAATGAGGGGTAATATATGGAAAAATTTGAAATGTGGGATTTCATCTGCGTTGGAACAATTCTTTTTAGCCTGTGGATGAACACCTATGGTTTAAAAATGTGTCGTGAAGCCAATAAAGAAGGCTTCAATGAAAAAAGTGTACGCAACAAAGCGTTGGGTGCTGGTGTTGCTGCAGCTTTGTATTTAATTGTTAGGTTCTTTGGCTGATTTAAACAGGTACGTGCGAGAGCGCGTACCTGTTTTTTATTGCAATCTCTACAAAAAGAATGTATAATAATCTACAGTTGAATAATGAACCTTTGGGGCGGAGTGAAATTCTCCACCGGCAGTATAGTCTGCGAGCCTTTTGAGGCACGAACCGGTGCGATTCCGGTACCGACAGTATAGTCTGGATGAAAAAAGGGACAATATCTTTTTATAGGATAGGTGTGCAAGTTGCCAAGGGTGATTTGCACTTTTTTATTGGAGTGAAGTTTAAAATGAATCACGAAATATACATGCGCCGCGCTTTAGAGCTTGCGCAAATGGCTGAAGGTAACACGAGTCCTAACCCGATGGTTGGCTGTGTTATCGTAGATGATGACGGCGAGATTGTAGGCGAAGGCTACCATCATAAAGCAGGCGAACCTCATGCAGAGGTAAACGCTCTTAAAGATGCAGGCGTTGCTGCAAAAGGCTGTACTGCTTACGTAACTTTGGAACCTTGTTCTCACTTTGGTAGAACTGGTCCTTGCTGTGTAGCTTTAGCAAAAGCTGGCATCAAAAAAGTTGTAGTTGCTTGTACTGACCCTAATCCGAAAGTTGCGGGCAGAGGGTTGGAATATTTGCGTTTGCAAAATATTGAAGTAGTAACAGGCGTTTGTGAAGAAGAAGCTTTGCGTTTGAACGAAAAGTTCTTCTGCTGGATTACCAAACAACGCCCGTTCATCAGCTTGAAATATGCTATGACTTTGGACGGCAAGATTGCTGCTCACACTGGCGATAGCAAGTGGATTACCGGTGAAGAGGCTCGCACTTACGCACATCTTTTGCGTAAACAACACGATGCAATTTTAGTTGGCATTGGTACTGTTTTAGAGGATGACCCGGAACTTACTACTCGTATGGTTAAGGGCAAGAACCCCATTCGCATTGTATTGGACAGTACTTTGAAAGTTTCTTTGATGTCTGCGGTGCTTAATGCTGCGGCGGAAACTATTATTGTAACTGGTCTTGAAGCTGACGCAATTAAGGCAGAAGCAATTTCTGCACTGCCTAATGTAGAAGTTATTCGCTTACCTTTGGAAAATGGCAAGATTCCTTTAGATTTGCTCATTATCCAACTTGCGAATCGCAATATTACCAGCTTGCTTGTTGAAGGTGGCAGTGAAGTTCACGGTGCTTTCAAAGATGCAGGTTTAGCTGATAGAGTGTATAGCTTCATCGCGCCGAAGGTTGTGGGCGGTAAAAAAGGTTTTACTCCCATTGGTGGCGTAGGTAGCCCAACTATTGAAGAAGGTTGGCAACTGGATGAAGTGGAATATAAATTGCTTGGTCAAGACCTTTTGATTACCGGCAAAATTAAGGAGGCTTAAAATGTTTACAGGCCTTGTGGCAGAACTGGGAACAGTGCAGAATTTAGCTCGTCAGGGCGAATCCTACCACCTTACAGTTGCTGCTAAAAAAGTTATGAATAATTTAAAGATAGGTGACAGCGTTGCGGTGAATGGTGCTTGTCTTACTGTTGTAGAAATGACAGAGGGCAGTTTTACTGCGGACGTAATGCCCGAAACGGTGCGCCTTACCAATATTGGCGACTTGCGTGGCGGCGATAGGGTGAACCTTGAACGAACCTTGCGTTTGTGTGATGGTTTGGATGGTCACATTGTTAGTGGCCACGTGGAAGGCTTGGGTACAATCCTTAGCCAACGCCCTGAAGGTATTGCGGTTGTAGTAACTGTTAGCGCAGAACCGAAGTTGTTAAAATATATTTTGCCTAAAGGTAGCATTGCTATCGATGGTATTAGCTTAACCGTAACTCAAGTTACGGACAGCAGTTTCTCCGTTTCTTTGATTCCGCACACTGCCAAGGAAACAACCTTGGGCTTTAAGGCAGTGGGAGACAAGGTGAACTTGGAAACTGACATTATCGGTAAATATGTTGAGCGTATGCTTGGCTTCCATAACAAGGAAAACCAAGAGCTTACTCTCGATAAGAATATATTGATGGAAAATGGTTTTATCTGAGGAGGATAACTATGGAAGAAAAATTTAAGTACAATACCATTGAAGAAGCAATTGCTGCGATTAAAGCAGGTAAAATGGTATTGGTTACTGATGACGAAGATCGCGAAAACGAAGGCGATTTGATTATGGCAGCAGAACTGTGTACTCCGGAAGCTATCAACTTCATGGCGAAGGAAGCGCGTGGTTTAATCTGTATGCCTGCTGCTGGCGAAATTATGGACAAGCTGCAACTTGGTGCTATGGTTAGCAAGAACACTGACAACCACGAAACTGCTTTCTCCGTATCCATCGATCACGTTGATACCACTACTGGTATTTCTGCTTATGAACGTGCTTACACTATGCAAAAATGCTGTGAAGAAGGCGCACAACCTAACGATTTCCGTCGTCCCGGTCATGTGTTCCCTTTGCGTGCTAAAGAAGGTGGCGTTCTGGTTCGCACTGGTCATACTGAAGCAACTGTTGATCTTTGCAAATTGGCAGGCTTGAAACCTGTAGGCATCTGCGTAGAAATTATGGATGATGACGGTCAAATGATGCGCACTCCCCGTTTAGTAGAGTTTGCTAAAAAACATGACCTTGTATTCGTTACCATTGCTGACCTTGTAGCATATCGCAAAAACCACGAAAAAATGGTGCATCGTGTAGCAGAAGCTGACCTGCCCAGCAAATATGGCAAGTTCAGAATCATTGCTTATGAAAATGATTTGGATGATTTGTGCCACGTTGCTATTGTTAAAGGTGAAATTGCAGGTAAAGAAGATGTATTGGTGCGTGTTCACTCCGAATGTTTGACTGGTGACGCACTTGGCAGCTTGCGTTGTGACTGCGGTGACCAACTAGGTAATGCACTGCGTATGATTGAAAAAGAAGGTTGCGGTGCAGTAATCTACATGCGTCAAGAAGGTCGTGGCATTGGTCTTGCCAATAAGATTAGAGCTTATGCTTTGCAAGATACCGGTCTTGACACCGTTGAAGCTAATGTACAATTGGGCTTTGCTCCTGATTTGCGTGACTATGGTATTGGTGCACAAATCCTTGGAGACTTGGGCTTGTCCAGCATCCGTTTGATTACTAATAACCCTGCTAAACGCATTGGCCTTTCCGGTTACGGTATCACCATTACCGAACGTGTGCCTCTTGTAATCGAAGCTAACGAATATAATGAATTCTATCTCGACGTTAAAGAAGAAAAAATGGGCCATGAACTGCATTGTAATTGCGGTTGCCACAAATAAGGAGGATATATAAATGAACGTATTAGAAGGTAAACTTACTGCAAAAGGTATGAAAGTAGCTATCGTTGTAGCTCGTTTTAATGAATTTATCACCAGCAAATTGATGGGTGGCGCAGTTGACTGCCTCGTTCGTCATGAATGTGCTGACGAAGACATCACCATCGTTTGGGTTCCCGGTGCTTTCGAAGTTCCCCTTGCTGCTAAAAAACTTGCTGCCACTGGCAAATATGATGCAATTATCTGCCTCGGTGCTGTAATTCGTGGTGCAACTCCGCATTTTGACTATGTTTGCGCAGAAGCTTCCAAAGGCATTGCTCACGTTTCCCTGGAATACAATTTGCCCGTTGCGTTTGGCATCCTGACCACCGAAAATATTCAACAAGCTGTTGAACGTGCAGGCACCAAAGCAGGAAACAAGGGTGTTGATGCAGCAATGACTGTAATCGAAATGCATAATCTGTTTAAAAACATCTAAGGGAGCGTAAACATGGAACAAGATATTTTGACAAAAGGTACAGTCCCTGGCGTGCGCATTTACGCTCTGCGTACTACCGAATTAGTACGCGAAGCTGCAAAGCAACACAATTGCTCTCACTTGGCGAGTGCTGCTTTGGGTAGAGCTATGAACGGCGCTCTGCTTTTGGCTGCTACCATGAAAGATAATGAACGCATTACCTTACGTTTTAAAGGTGATGGCCCCATCGGCGAAGTTGTTGCTGATGCAGAAGGTGGCCACGTACGTGGCTATGTAGAAAACCCTGACGTTTTCTTGCCTTTGAAAGATGGTAAGCTTGACGTGGGTGGCGCAATTGGTAACGGTAACATCATTGTTACCCGTTATTTGCAAAACTCTGAGCCTTTCACCGGTTACTGCGAACTGCAAGATGGTGAAATTGCCAGTGATTTGACTAAATATCTTTATGAATCCGAACAAACTCCTGCTTCCGTAGCATTGGGTGTGTTGGTAGATAAAGAAGGTGAAGTAACCGTTAGTGGTGGTTATTTTGTACAAGCTATGCCCGGTTGTGAAGACGAGGTTCTGGAAAAGTTGGAACACAACGTAACCTATATGCCTTATGTAACTCAACTTCTGGAAATTGGCTTTACTCCTGAAAAAATGATTGGCATCATCGGTCGTGAACTGGATGTAGATATTAAAGAAAGCTATCCTGTTGAGTTCAAATGCCGTTGCAGCCGTGAACGTATTGAAAGTGCATTGTTGGCCATCGACAAAGCTTCCTTGGAAGAAATGAGCCAAGATGAATTTACCGAAGCTCACTGCCAATTCTGTAATACCACTTATAAATTTAGTTCTGACGAAATTAAAGCTTTACTTGCAGGCAAATAATTGATTGACAAAACGAACTATCGTTTGTATAATAAACGTAAGCAGTAAGAATAAAAGTCAGGAGGACTTATGATGGATACAGATAAAACTAGAGCATTAGATGCAGCGTTGCGTCAAATTGAAAGAGATTTTGGTAAAGGTTCCATCATGCGCTTAGGCGAAGCTAGCGCAAAAATGAACATTGAAGTAATTCCCACTGGTGCTTTGTCTTTGGACATTGCTCTTGGTGTAGGTGGTATTCCCCGTGGTCGTGTTATCGAGATTTATGGTCCTGAATCTTCCGGTAAAACCACTGTTGCTTTACATATGATTGCAGAAGCTCAAAAAATGGGCGGTTATGCGGCGTTCATCGATGCTGAACATGCACTTGACCCGGAATATGCTCGTAAATTGGGCGTTGACGTAGATAATCTTTTGATTTCCCAACCGGATAACGGCGAACAAGCTTTGGAAATTTGTGATGCTCTCGTTCGTAGTGGTGCTATTGATATTATCGTAATTGACTCCGTTGCGGCTTTGGTTCCTCGTGCTGAAATCGAAGGCGAAATGGGTGACTCTCATGTTGGTTTGCAAGCTCGTTTGATGAGCCAAGCTTTGCGTAAATTAACTGGTTTGATTGCTAAATCTAAATGTGCAACTGTTTTCATTAACCAAATTCGTGAAAAGGTTGGCGTTATGTTCGGTAACCCGGAAACCACTACCGGTGGTCGTGCGTTGAAGTTCTATTCTACTATCCGTATTGACGTGCGTAGAGTTGACACTTTGAAGAACGGCAACGATATGATTGGCAGCCGTACTCGCGTTAAGATTGTTAAAAATAAAATCGCTCCGCCTTTTAAACAAGCAGAGTTTGATATCATGTATGGCGAAGGTATTTCCCATGAAGGTTGCCTGGTAGATTTGGGTGCTGAATTGGAAATCATCAACAAGAGTGGCGCTTGGTATTCCTATGGTGACGTTCGCTTAGGTCAAGGTAAGGAAAAGGTTAAAGATTTCCTTCGTGAAAATCCTGAACTTGCCAAAGAGATTGAGACCAAGATTCGTAACGTAACTGTTGCAAAATCTGTTGATAGCGAAGAAAATTTAAATGATGCTGAATAAGAAACCAAAAAATAAATTGGATAGTTTTGAGCAGGTTTATGGCTATGCCATGAACCTGCTCAATTATCGTGATTACAGTGGTAAAGATATGCTGCTGAAATTGAAAAGTAAGGGCGCCAATGAAGAAGATGCTCGTAAAGCGGTTGAAAAATTATTGGAGAACCGTTTTATAAACGAAGAGCATTATGCTCAACAGGTTTTTCGTGCTTGGCTAAGCAAAAAAACTTACGGTAGACAGCATCTTGCAATGGAGTTGTATCGTAAGAATGTAGACGAGGAGTGCGTTCCAGAAATTATGGCAGCGTTTACGGAGGAACAGGAACTTCTCAACGCTGAACGTGCTACGAAGGAATTTATCTCCCGTAACAGAAGAAAGTTACAAAATTATGATGAAAAAATAGTTGCTGCTGCGGCTCGTTTTATGATGAACCGTGGTTTCTCAACTAGATATATACAAGTTCTATTGGAAGCAATACGTGCGGAGAGCAATATATAGTAGTAAACTTGACTTTTTTGTCAATTTTATTTAAAATATAGGTATCCAATCGTGTTAAATTCTCAAGTTATTTATGAGGCAACACTTTTGAAGTGGTTGCCTTGTTTTTTGCCCTTATTAGAATTTTATAATACGTATTCGAATTAAATATAGATTACAGAATTCAACGGAATAAGGACATTTGAGACAGGCGCAATCTTTGAGCCTGTTATTGTTGTGTAAAAAACTTTTGAAACCATCATTAAAATTAGGAGGTGAAGATCATTTTAGCGATTATTGGCACTGCTGTTGTTGTTGGTTTGGCTGGTGGCGCAATTGGCTATTTAGTTCGCAAAAATGTAGCCGAAAGCAAAATTGCAACTGCTGAAGAAACTGCAATCCGCATTATTCAAGAAGCAGAGCAAACCGGCGAAGCAAAACGCAAAGAAGCCCTTATGGAGGCAAAAGAAGAAATCCATCGTATGCGTTCTGAAATGGAACGTGAAAATAAAGAAAGACGTGCTGACTTGCAACGTCATGAACGTCGTTTAGTTCAAAAGGAAGAAAACTTGGACAAAAAGATTGATTCCTTTGAACGTAAAGAAGAAAAACTCGCTTCTAAAGAAGCTCGTTTAAATGCTACTCAAGAAAAAGTTGACGCTTTATATCAAAAACAATTGGACGAATTGGAACGTCTTTCCGGTTTGACCAGTGAAGAAGCTAAACAAGAATTGCTTGATTCTCTTGCTGATGAAGTTAAACATGAATCTGCAATGCTCATTAAAGATTTAGAGCAACAAGCTAAAGACGAAGCTGATAAAAAAGCTCGTGAAATTATTTCCTTGGCTATTCAACGTTGTGCAGCTGACCACGTAGCAGAAACCACTGTTTCTGTTGTAGGTTTGCCTAACGATGAAATGAAAGGACGCATTATCGGTCGCGAAGGTAGAAACATCCGTACTTTGGAAACCTTGACCGGTATTGACTTGATTATCGACGATACTCCGGAAGCAGTAATTATTTCCGGTTTTGACCCGGTGCGTCGTGAAGTAGCACGTATCGCATTGGAAAAATTGATTAACGATGGTCGTATCCATCCGTCCCGTATTGAAGAAATGGTCGAAAAAGCTCAAAAAGAAGTTGAGCAAAAAATTAAGGAAGCAGGCGAACAAGCTACTTTCGCAGTTGGCGTACATGGCTTGCATCCTGAATTGATCAAATTGCTGGGCCGTTTGAGATATCGTACCAGCTATGGTCAAAACGTTCTGAACCATTCCGTAGAAGTAGCTAACTTGGCTGGCATTATGGCATCCGAACTTGGTGTTGACGTAATGCTCGCTAAACGTGCAGGCTTGCTTCACGATATTGGTAAAGCAATCGACCATGAAATGGAAGGCTCCCACGTGGAAATTGGCGGCGAAATTGCTAAAAAATTCCGCGAATCCGAATTGGTTATCAACGCAATCGTTGCTCACCATGGCGATGTAGAGCCTAAGAGCATTGAAGCTGTTCTCGTTTCTGCAGCGGACGCTGTTTCTGCAGCTCGCCCCGGTGCAAGACGTGAAACTCTCGAAAGCTATCTGAAACGTTTAACTCGATTGGAAGAGATTTCTGAGTCTTTCGATGGCGTAGAAAAATGCTTTGCAGTACAAGCAGGTCGTGAAATCCGCATTATGGTTAAACCGGAAGTTATTGACGATACTTCTGCAATTCTGTTGGCACGTGATATTTCTAAGAAAATTGAAGCAGAGATGGAATATCCCGGTCAAATTAAGGTTGTCATTATCCGTGAAACCCGCGCTGTAGACTATGCAAAATAATTATGTTTTCTTTTGAAAGAGTGGGTTTCATACCCGCTCTTTCCGCTTATACAAGCAAATTAAAAATTGAATAATGGAGGTGAAAACGATGCAGGCTAAAGAAATAGAAGCACTGATCACCGATTTGGTAACACCCGTACTTGAAGGTACCGATTTGACATTGGTTGATGTTGAGTATGTACGCGAAAAGGACTGGTACTTACGCATTTTCATTGATAAAGAAGGTGGCGTTGAAATTGACGACTGCCAACTGGTTAGTGAAAAATTAACTACCATACTGGATGAAAAAGATCCCATCAAGGACAAGTACTTCTTGGAAGTTTCTTCTCCCGGTATCGACCGTCCGCTGAAAAAGGATGCAGACTTTGAAGCGGCTTATGGCACTAAAGTGGATATTCAGTTTTATGCTCCTTGGGAAAATATGAAAACCTTGGTTGGCGTACTGGTATCTCACGATGCAGACTGCATTGAAGTTAAGAAAATTATTAAAGGCAAAGAGTTCAAAAATCCTGTGAAGATTGAAAGAAATCTCATTGCCTATGTTAGACCGCATATAGATTTTTAAAAATTAAAGATTGGGAGGCGTAGGAATTGAACGCAGATTTTATCTTGGCAATCCAAGAATTGGGAAAGGAGAAAGGTATTGAGCCTGAACTTCTGTTCCAAGCTGTTGAAGAAGCTTTGGTAACTGCTTATAAGAAAAATTTTGGTTCCAACCAAAATGTTAAAGTAGAAATGAACAAAGAAACCGGCGAGTTTCATGTTTTTGCAATTCGCACCGTTGTAGATAAAGAAGAACTTGAAGATAACGAAATTTCCTTGGCTGATGCTAAAGAAATCGATGCTCGTTATGAAGTAGATGATATCGTTGAAATCGAAGTTACTCCGAAAAACTTTGGTCGTATCGCTGCTCAAAACGCTAAACAAGTTGTAGTACAACGTATCCGTGAAGCTGAACGTGGAATGGTTTATGAACGTTTCCAAAGTCGTGAACAAGATATCGTAACCGGTATCATCCAACGTATGGAAAACAAAAACGTGTATATTGACTTGGGGAAAGTTGAAGCTGTATTGAGCGTTAACGAACAAATCCCCGGTGAAATTTATCAATATCACGAAAGAATGAAAACCTATATCATCGAAGTTAAACGTACCAACAAAGGTCCGCAAATCATGGTTTCCAGAACTCATCCCGGTTTGCTCAAAAGATTGTTTGAACTGGAAGTTCCCGAAATCAGCGACGGCGTTGTAGAAATTAAATCCGTTGCTCGTGAACCGGGTATGCGTTCCAAAATTTCCGTTTACACTCAAGATGAAAATATCGATCCCGTAGGCGCTTGCGTTGGTCACAAAGGTATGCGTGTTCAAACCATCGTAAACGAATTGCGCGGTGAAAAAATTGATATTGTTAAATATAGCGAGGATCCGGCACAATACGTTGCTAACGCTTTAAGCCCTGCTAAAGTTGTAAGCACCGAAGTTAATTTGGAAGAAAAAATCTGCCGCGTTGTAGTACCTGATTATCAATTGTCCTTGGCAATCGGTAAAGAAGGTCAAAACGCACGCTTGGCTGCTAAATTGACTGGCTGGAAAATCGATATCAAGAGTGAAAGCCAAGCTGCCGAAGAAGAGTACGCAGAAGGCGAAGAATAATCATGAAAGTTAAAAAGATTCCGCAACGTAAATGTGTAGGTTGCAATGAAATGAAAGATAAAAAAGCTTTGCTGCGTATCGTTCGTTCTCCGGAAGGAGAAATTAGCCTGGACTTAACAGGTAAAAAGAACGGTAGAGGTGCTTATGTGTGCCCTTGTGAGGCGTGCATCACCAAGGCTGTTAAAGAAAAACGCTTAGAACGTGCTTTGGAAAAACCTGTCAGCGAAGAAGTTTATCAAAAGCTACTGGAGGATTTTAAAGATGGCAAACAATAATGTTGCCTTTGCTTTAGGATTGGCACAAAAGGCCGGCAAAGTAGCTTCCGGTGATTTTGCAGTGCGTAGCGCATTGAAAAGTGGCAAAGCAAAGCTGCTGATTGTAGCGGCAGACGCAGCACCCAACTCCAAAAAGGATATGTACTATTTGGCAGAAGTTGCAGGTGTTGAAGTTTTAGAACTTCTTACTCGTGATGAATTGGGTTATGCCATTGGTAAGGCGAAGAGAAC
>JBGVIJ010000075.1:0-67841 GCA_045123075.1 Phascolarctobacterium sp.
GAAATTACTTGGATTACCCAAGACCGTACTTACGAAGATATTACTACCGTTATGCCTATCAAAGTGGGCAGTGAAGTAGAAAGTGCTTTGGTACTTTCCATGTCCATTGAAGATTTGAAAACCACTATTGCTCACGCTACCGGTTACAGCTCTCGTTATAGCTTGTACTCCATGGTTGGTGAAACTAGTGAATTCTTGGCATTGCAACATAAAGCAACCCGCGTTGCTCGCACTGATAACAACATTTTGTTACAAGGCGAACCCGGTACCGGCAAACAACGCTTGGCACATGGTATTCACCAAGCCAGCTCCCGTGCAGCTGCTCCGCTTATCGTAGTTAAATGCGTAAACGCTCCTCTCAAAGAACTGGAAGCAGAATTCTTTGGTTCTATGAGCGGTGATCAACCTATTGCCGGTAAATTGGAACTTTCCTTGGGCGGTACTTTGTTCCTTGACGAAGTAGAAAAACTGCCTGTAGAAATGGGTGACAAATTGGCAGATGCTTTGCTTCAAGGTATCGTGAACAAAGAAAGCGGCGTAGTTAAGAAATTTAACGTACGTGTAATTGCTGCCTGCGATTCCAATTTGAAACGTTTGGCTGATAAAGGTTTGTTCTCTCGCAAATTGTACGAATTGGTGCTTGATACTACCATGCGTGTTCCGCCCCTGCGCGAACGTGTTAGAGATATCGAAGTTATCGCAACACATATCCTGGCGGAAATGTCTGCGCAACACAATTTGCCTCCCAAACGCTTGTCTCCGGAAGCAGTTAGCCTGTTGATTAACTGCAGTTGGCCCGGTAACATCAAGCAATTGCAAGGCGTTATTGAACAAGCATTTTTCCATACTCCCGGTAGCATCATTGATGCAGAAAACATTAAACTGCCCGGCGATAGAACTTTGGAAAAATCTTGGAAATACGATAAGGATGCGTTCATCGCAGCTTGGAAATCTGCTGGTGGCAATATTTCCAAATTGGCAAACATGCTCGACGTTAGCCGTGTAACCTTGTATCGTTATCTTAAAAAATACGGTTTAGGACCTAAATCTGAAGACTAAGACTTAATTTTTAAGGGCTACTTCCTTGCGGAGGTAGCCCTTTGTGTATTTTATGTGTTCTCGTTGTAAAAAGAGTGTATAAGTTGTATAAAAATACTTAATTAAGTTTGTGAATAATTTGGTTTTGGTCTATAATAAAGTAAACCATTTTACATTTTAGGGGGATTGTTTATGCGCTCTGATGATTCTAATATGAAAATGTACGCGTTATGTGCAATCTTTCTAGTGTTTCTTATTGGTCTGTCTATTTTAAGTTTGAATGTTGTGCGAGAACGTACTCTAAATAGTTCCAAGGTTATGGGACAAAGTATTGCGGCGCGGTTCGTCGATAGAGAAATTGCCAGAATCCAATCTCAAGAACTGGTAATTAAAGCGGCTGCCGACAGCGTACAAGAAATTGTTTCTGCTAATTCTTCCAATATGGAAACTGATGTGAAGCAACAGTTGGAAAAATATACAAAGGTTATCAACGGTATTTTAACCATCGGTACTGCAGAAATGTGTGCCATTATAGATGGTGAAGTTATTGGTGGCGGCTTGTGGGATAGTACAGAAAACATTGAAGATTTGTACTGGTACCACGAAGCAATGCGCAGGAATGACTGTCAAGTAATTTATACCGATATCAATCGGTTCGGCAGTGACGATAGACGCGTCCTGACCAAGGCGTTACGCATTGGCGATAGTAAAGATATTATCGTTCTTAATGTTTATCCTGATAGCGTGGGTAAATTTTTGGAAGATAACATCTTGCCGGAAAACAGTAACTACTATTTGTGCGATACTAATGGCAATTTAATTTATTCTTTGGGCAATCGTAATTTAACTTTGGACGAATTGCAACCTTACGTTGACCACATAGTTCATGAAATTAAATCCGGCTTGCACGAAGACAGTTCTAGTAGTTATGTAATTGATTTAGATGGCGATAAACGTGGTGTATATTATGTAGAAGCGGCTAACGGTTGGGTGGCAATAGTAACCATTCCTCATGAGTATATTTTGCAGGAATACCAAGAACTTTTAGGTTGGTACATTTTGATTTTGACAGTATTTGCCTTGTTCATTTTGATTATGTTCCTGCGTAGCAAGCACATGTCACAAAAAGTGGAATCCATGCGTGACGTGGTGCGCATTATGGGTAACGTTTATTACGCTGTTTATCGTATTAATTACGAAACAGGTACCTATATCCGTATGAAAGGTGCGGAACATTTAGGTAAGGATACTCCTGAAACCGGTGCGTACGACGAACTCTTACAAAAGATGGTTAAGTACGTTGCACCTGAAACCGCTACTGAATTCGCCGAAACTTTTGCTCTGGAAAATATCCGCAAGCTGGTTAATGGCAAGATTTTAGACTTTGGCGGCGATTTTCGTGGTTGGTATGGCAAGAGCAAGGAATATAAATGGGTAAACATCCGCCTGTTATCTGATGAATATATGCAAACCGGCGAAGTGCTCATGTGCTTCCGTGAAGTTGAAATGGAAAAACGCATCCAGTTGGAACATCTGAAGATTACAGAAGCTGCGTTGGCTTCTATGGAAAAATCTGCGGAATCGAAAAATATGTTCTTTTCCAGTATGTCCCATGATATGCGCACTCCTTTGAATGGTATCATTGGTTTGTCCGATTTGGCAGGCAAACATGTTGATGAACCTGATAAGATTAAAGAATATCTGAAAAAGATTAATACTTCCAGTAAACAGCTCCTGAACTTAATCAATGACATTCTGGATATGTCTAAGATGGAACACGGCAAGCTGGAAACTAACAATGAACCTTTTGACTTGCAGGAATCCTTGGAAGATTATCTTGCTCCCTTGGAAATGCAGGCTAAAGAAGATAAAAAAGATTTTATTTACGAATACAGGGTAGACCACCATAAAGTATGCGGAGATTTTACTCGTATTGGACAAATTTTAAACAACATTATTTCCAATGCCATCAAATACACTCCATCCAAAGGAACTATTGCGTTTTCCGTTAAGGAAGTTGCGTGTCAAGGCAATGTAGGTAAGTATCAATTTACTGTAGCAGATACAGGCTATGGTATGACTGACGAATTCTTACAAAAAATCTTTGAGCCTTTTGAACGTGATATGCGCTTTGGTGCTCGTAAGGCAATGGGTACAGGTTTAGGGATGACCATTGTTAAAAACTTGGTAACCCAAATGAATGGTGAGATTGAAATTACCAGTGCCATTAATAAAGGTACTTGTGTAGTTATCACTTTACCGCTTAATTTACAAGGTGATTGCAAGTTGTGTGGTGACCAATGTAAATTGGGTGTTGTTAAACCTGTCGTTGATAAGCCTGCAGATTTGGCTGGCTGTAAAATTCTCGTAGCAGAAGATAATGAAATTAATATGGAAATCGTAACCGAGCTGTTACAAATGAAAGGCATTGAAGTTATCCAAGCGTGGAACGGCAGGGAAGCCGTAGAAGCTTTTGAAAAATCTGCTGTGGGAGAAATCAGTTTAATTTTGATGGATATGCAAATGCCTGAAATGGATGGTTGTGAAGCTGCCCAAGCAATTAGAGGCTTAGACCGAGGGGATGCGGCAAGCGTGCCTATTATAGCTGTAACTGCGAACGCTTTTGCAGAAGATATTTCTGCGACGATGGCAGCAGGGATGAACTCACACATTTCCAAACCTGTTAATTTTAAAACTTTAGAGAAGACTATGATGGAATTCATTACAAAATAATTAGAAAGGGGAAAGATGATGAATATTTGGGATTTAGAAAAAATTACCGGCGCGGATATTGCAAACACTTTGGAAGAACGCTTTATGGGAAGCGAAGAGCTTTATGTACGTTTTCTGAAAAAGTTGTTGTACGATGAAAGCTATATGCAATTGAAAGATGCAGCACAATACGGAGACATTAAAGGTGTGGAATTAAAAGCTCATACTTTAAAGGGTGTGTGCGCAACCTTAGGTTTAACTGAACTTAGCGATAAGTTTAGCCATATTGTGGAAATGGTGCGTCATGGTGAACTTGATGAAGTAAAACTGCGTGCTAGTGTAGAAGATGCTGGCAACAAGCTTCGTCACGTATTGCTTCTGATTCAAGATTTGTAAGAGCATTAAAAAAGCAACTCACATTTAGTGAGTTGCTTTTTTCTTTTTAGGCATATTCAATAAAATTATAGAGCTACAAATTAAAAGTGTACCAATCAATTTGTGCAAGGTAACAGGCTCGCTAAAAATTGCGATGCCCACTGCCGCAGCGACTAAAGGTTCTACGGTTGCCAGGATGGAAGCTCTGCCCGCTTCTACTTCTTCTAATCCCCAAGTGTAGAGGAGGTAAGGAATTACAGTAGAAAGTGCTGCCAACCCAAGCGCTGACCAGATTGTGGTGATGTCAAAATATTTTAAGTCGCTAGTAAAATTCGCCAAGGGAATGGAACTAATGGAAGCAAAAATAAAAGCGTAAGTTGTTATTGTGAGGGTGGAGTAATTACGAATAGCGTATTTACCAAAGATACTATAAAGTGCATAACCAATACCACTGCCCAATCCGAACAGTAACCCTGCTAAAGAAAGGCTAACTTCACTGTCAAAAGCACCGGTAACAAAAGCGCAGCCTAAGAAGGTTGCTCCCAGGGCAAAGCCTTTGGCAAGGTTAAAGCTTTCTCCAAAGAGCGCAAGGGACATAAGCATAACAAAGATAGGTGCTGTGTAGAGAAGCAGTGCTGCTACTGCCAAAGAGCTAAGCTCAATGCAGTTAAAGTAGCAAAAGTTAGAGAAGGTTAAACTTACTACACCCATACCAATTACAGGGAAGATTGTTTTAAGATTAATTTTAAAATGATGTGTACCCATTTTTAAGAGAATGGGAATCATCAGCAAGGCAGATACAACGGCACGGATGGAAACGATTTGCATGGAAGTAAAGCCTTGGACTGCAAGTGTTCTAACGAACAAGCCAATCAAACCCCAAAAGACAGCACTTGCGATAATATATAAATAAGCTTTTGTTTTCATAGGAACTGCCTCGTTGTAGTCAAAAAGTATTCAGTAATTTCTTCCGGTGATTCTTGGGTTTTGTTTTGCAACCACCATTCTACGGTTTCAACAAAGCAAGAAGCAATGTGGTTGATAACGTAATCTTTGGGTAAGTTATTATAGTTTAAAAGGTCTTTATCAGCATATTGGGTGATGATTAACTTTTTCAGATTGCATTTAAAATAACGTAGGAAGATTTCATTATTTTGAGAAGTGAGTAGTTCAATGATGTTACGATCGTTAACTTTTAAATGACAGAGCAAATGGGTAAAGACAGTATCTTCTTTGCAATCGCAGATAAGATGATAATTATCTGTTTGTCCCATAGCAGTATCTATGATGTGTCCAAAAAGTTCTTCGCACAAATCTCGCAAAAGATAGTCTTTAGTTTCAAAATGTGCGTAGAAAGTAGTTCTGCCTATATTGGCAAGGTCAATAATTTCTTGGACAGAGATTTGGCTATAATTCTTTTTTGCTAAAAGAGAAGTGAACGCTGTAAAGATGGCTTCTCTAGTTTTGCGTTGTCGTCTATCCATAATTAAAACTCCCGAATAAATTTATAAAAGTGTTCTGTAACGAACAAGGCTAAAGTTTTGTGTATTGATTACCTAAATTTTGTTTTTTACAATAGGATATAGAACAAAGTGTTTTGTACAAAACATATTATAAGATTTTATAGAAACATCGTCAATAAAAGGAGGGTCGTATATGGATAAGAATAAACACCACCACGAAGAATGTTGTTGCAGTTGTGGCTGTGAGCAATCTCATAAGGAAGTAAGTTGTAGCTGTAGTGAAGACCATACTTGCAAAGAAGAAGTTTGTAGTTGTGGTCATGAGAATTCTTGTAGTGAAGATAGTTGTGGCTGTGGTTGCGGATGCGGCGAGGAACACGAAGGTAGTACTTGGGAGCTGGCACTTGGCGGCGTGCTCTTTTTAGTAACAGAATTATTGGGTGTTGTACCGGAAGCTTATGAATTATATGTGTTAGTACTTGCCTACTTACTTTTAGGTTGGCGCATTGTTTGGAAATCTCTCCAAAACATTTTGAAAGGGAATATCTTTGACGAGAACTTTTTGATGACTATTGCTACCGTAGGTGCCTTCGCCATTAAAGCGTGGGAAGAAGCAGTAGGCGTTATGTTCTTCTATCGACTTGGTGAATATTTTGAACATCGTGCTGTGGAACGAAGTCGCAGCCAAATTATGGAAGCAGTAGATATGCGACCGGAAGTTGTGAATCTTTTGGTTAACGATGAAGTAAAAGTAGTGCCTGCTTCTGAGGCGAAGTTAGGCGATATTCTTTTAGTGCGTGTTGGCGACAGGATACCTTTAGATAGCATTGTGGTAGAGGGTGTAAGTTTAGTAGATACTTCTCCTATTACCGGTGAACCTGTCCCTGTAAAATGTAAATCTGGCGATTTGGTAATGTCCGGTTGCGTGAATACTTCTGCAATGCTCAAGGTGCGTGTAGAAAAAGTTTTAGCAGAATCCATGGTTACGAAGATTTTGCGTAGCGTGGAAACTGCTGCTGAAAGCAAGCCTGCCATTGATAAATTCATCACTCGCTTTGCCAAAGTCTACACTCCTTTTGTAGTAGTGGTAGCGCTCTTGACCGCAATAGTTCCTTCCATTATTACAGGCAACTGGGAGGAATGGGTTTATACTGCTCTGACATTTTTAGTAATTAGTTGTCCTTGCGCTTTAGTTTTGAGCGTGCCTTTGGCATTTTTCTCAGGCATTGGTGTTGCGTCTAAGAATGGTATTTTATTTAAAGGCGGTATCGTTATCGAAGCTTTGAAGAATATTAGCGCTGTAGTTATGGATAAAACCGGTACGCTTACTAAAGGCGAGTTTGTGTTGCAAAGTGTTAAGTCTGTTAATGGCGTAGATGCTGATGAAGTTTTAGCACTTTGTGCAGGCGTGGAGCTTGCTTCTACTCATCCCATAGCAGTTAGCGTTATTAATGTAGCTAATGAGCGTGGTCTACAACTTATTCGCCCTGACAAGTTTGAAGAAATTGCCGGTGAAGGTTTGGTGGCTGAATGTGGTAAGGATAAAATCTTGTGCGGTAATCTTAAACTGATGAAGCATTTTGGGGTGGAACTTGCTGGTTACGAAGAAGCTTCTTCCGGCAGTGAAGTTTTGGTGGCTAAAAATAATCTTTACTTAGGGCAACTTGTGATTAGTGACAGCCTTAAAGTTGATGCTAAGAGTGCAGTTACTAAATTGAAAGAACAAGGTTTAGTTACTGCCATGCTTACAGGCGACAGTCAAAAAGAAGCAGAAAGTATTGCCTTACAAGCGGGTGTTGACGAAGTACGTGCAAAGCTTTTGCCCCAAGAAAAATTGAGGGAACTACAAGTTTTGCGTGAAAAATTTGGTGCGGTAATGTTTGTAGGCGATGGAATTAATGATGCACCTGTTTTAGCAGGAGCAGATGTTGGTGCTGCTATGGGAAGTGGTGCAGATGCTGTCATTGAAGCGGCGGATGTAGTTTTTATGAATTCGGAAGTTGCTTCCATTAATAAAGCTATTGCCATTGCCAAAGAAACAAGTACTATCGCTTGGCAAAATGTGGTCTTTGCTTTAGGTGTTAAGGGAATAATTATGGTAGCAGGTCTTTTAGGTTACGCTTCCATGTGGGGTGCAGTTTTTGCTGATACTGGTGTGGCAATGCTATGCGTGCTTAATTCCGTAAGAGTTTTATACAAAAAGTTTTAAAAAGAAAAGGTACACTAAGTTTTCTTAGTGTACCTTAACTGTTTTTAAGATTGGTTTTCGTGATGAGGTTGATGCCCTTTAGGAGGTAACGGTCTCGGGAAGTTGGGACCGGAAGCTTTCAAAGTAAAGCCACGCCCGAAAACGTCGTTAACATCGTGGATAATCATAAACGCGTTGGGGTCTATGTCGCGAACGATGCTGCGGATTTTGGCAGTTTGGGTAAGTTTAGCAACTACAAAAAGAATATCACGTTGACGATGGGTAAAGGCACCTTCGCCGTGCAGATAGGTTACGCCACGACCAACAACCTTGATGATTGCTTCTGCAATAGGTTCGGGGTTGTCACTGATGATGATAATGTTCTTTTTGAAATCGAAGCCGATGACGAAAGCGTTACAGGTTTTGTTCATTACGAACATGGTAAGTAAGGTGTAGAGCACAGGCTCGATACCAAAGAGGAAGCTGCCTACGAAGAGCAGAAGGATGTTAAAAACAAAGTTACAATTATTGATGCTTATTGAATAGTATTTTTGGATGATGGCACCAACAATATCCATACCACCACCGCTACCACCAACGCGATACATTAAAGCTGCACCAATACCATACAGAGCACCGCCCGCAATGCAGGAGAGTAGTTTGTCGTGAACGATTACTGTTTCGGACAAAAAGTGGAAGAAGTCTACACAGAAGGAGAAGGCAAGCATGCCATAGAGTGCACCTACAATGTATTCCTTATCCATAAATTTGTAAGCAAGAATAAAAAGCGGAATATTTAGGATAATGCTTACAATACCTACGGGCAACCCGAAAAGGTAGTAGGCAATTACAGCGACACCACTAATGCCACCGCTTAAAAGATTGTTGGTCAAATAGAATGTGTTAAAGGCGATACCTATGATTACGCAACCTATGGTAACCATTAAGTAACGATAGAAAATGCTGTTAAGATTGTTTTTCATAAATGCTCCTTATACAAAGCAGATTGTTTTGTAAATACTAGAACCAAGTATATAGTAACACTTTGGGTAAAAAAAGCAATATTGAATAATTAAGGTGAGTAAAATATAAATAAAATGGTAAAATAATATGGCGAACGTTCGTAAATCCTCTTGCGGTTAAAGCCTAAGCAAGATAAAATAATACTGTATACAATCCATTTTGTAAATAAGGTGTGTGGAAATGGCTGAAAAAATCATTGAAACGGCTTATGCGAAAATAAATCTTGGCTTGCGTATTTTGGGCAAGCGCAAGGACGGATATCACGAAGTAAGTATGATTATGCAAAGTGTTGGTCTTTGTGACGAAGTAATCATTACTGAAGGCGAAGGCATCCAAATCAGCACCAATCTGGAAGGCTTAACTTGTGGCAAGGATAACCTTGCGTACAAGGCGGCTGCTCTGTTGGCGGAAAAATATAATATAACTCCGAATGTTCACATCATATTGAACAAAAAGATTTTTATGGCGGCAGGTCTTGCCGGTGGCAGTAGTGATGCGGCGGCGGTGTTAAGAGGCCTCAATAAATATTGGAATTTGAATTTGTACGATGACAAGCTGGAAACTTTGGCTGCAGAACTTGGAAGTGATGTTCCCTTCTGTATTCACGGCGGCAGTGCTATTGCTAAGGGTCGTGGTGAAGTTATTTTGCCTTTGCCCGATATGCCTGAAACAATCGTTGTACTGGCAAAACTTAGAAACTTAGATGTTTCCACTGCCTGGGTTTATAAAAGCTATAATCCAAGTCGCGTGGTGAATAATCCGTCTATTTGGCAAATTGCGGAAAATTTGTCTAAAGGTGGCAAGGCGATTGCTCATTATATGGGTAATGTTTTAGAAACTGTTACCATTCCTGCAAATCCGCAAATTGCTAGAATAAAAATGACAATGCTTAAAGCAGGTGCGTACTATTCCATGATGAGTGGTAGTGGTCCCACTGTTTTTGCTTTTTCTGATAATCAAGAGATAGCAGAAAAAATTGTAGATGCTTTAAAAGATTTTGATGTAGAAACCGCTATCACAACAACCGTTAGGAGGAAAGAAATATAATGGCTGGACATTTACAACCTATTAAACTTGATAGCTACAAACCTTTACGTGAGCTTGTATGCGAATGTATTCGTCAAGCAATCATTGATGGAACCTTTAGCCCTGGTGAACGCTTGATGGAAATTCAAATGGCTGACGAAATGGGTGTAAGCCGTACCCCCGTGCGTGAGGCAATTCGTAAGCTGGAACTGGAAGGCTTCGTAGTTATGATTCCTCGTCGCGGTACTTATGTAGCGGATATTTCCATTCGCGACATTAACGAAATTTATGAAATCCGTGCTTGTCTTGACGAGCTGGCTGCAGGACTTGCGGCTGAACGTATTACTGATGACGAGCTGGAAACTTTGAACCGCTTGCTTGTTGAATTTGGTCAACACATCAGCGTAGGTGATATGGAAAAGATTGTAGAAGTAGATACTGCTTTCCACGAAGTATTGTATATGGCAAGCCGCAACGCAAGATTGCACAGCATCATCAACAATTTGCGTGAACAAGTTACCAGTATTCGTGGTCGGTCCATGAGTTATCCCGGTCGCTTGGATGATACTATGGCTGAACATCGTGTGTTGGTAGATTTCATTGCTGCTCGCGACGTAGAAGGTGCAAGAAACGCTGCTCGCGTACATATTGAAAACGCAGAACATACTTTGATGCAATCCATCAGTCCTGTTAGATAATATGGAAAAGTATAATGTAGTAATTTTGGCAGGCGGTCGCGCATCGTGGCTGAAAGAAGTTGCCGGTACTGATGTGCGTTGTTTGGCAAAGATTAATGGTAAGCGCATGCTTGACTATATAATAGAAGCTATACGCGAAAGTGGTAGGGCAAAGCGTATCTTGCTCGCAGTAGACCCTGCTGTAATTGCAGGTGAAGAATTGCCTGCCGATGTAGAAGTGTGCGAAGCTGCACAAGATTTGCCGTCTACTTCCTACAAAGCGGTTGAAGCTTTGGGTTTTAAAGGCAAAGTGCTTTTTGTCTGCGATGACATTCCCTTTTTACACGGTGCTGCCATCAATGACTTTTTAGATAAGTGCGAGGCAAGACCTGGTGGTAATAGCTACTATCCTTTAATTTCTAAGGAAGTGTGCGAAGCTACCTTTCCACAAGCAAAACGTACTTATGCTAAAACTAAGGACGGTCTTTTTACCGGTGGCAATATCATGATGATGGACGCGGAGGTAATTCCTGCTGCTTTGGCTAAAGGGCAAGAGATTTTCTCCAAGCGTAAAAAGCCCTTGGAGCTTGTCAAAATGTTGGGCATAGGCTTTATTTTAAAATTCTTATTCCATCGTCTGACCTTGGACGATGTGGAAAAACGTGGCAGTTTGGTTGTAGGTTTTGAAGGCAAGGCCATTGTCAGCGATTTTGCTGAGGTTGGTATGGACGTGGATAAGCCTGCGGACTGGGAACTGGCACAAAAATATTTGAGTAACGATTAATTTTTCGTAAGTATAATAAATTTAGAAAAGAGGGCGATTATGGGAAGAGCTAAAAGACTGGAGCGTGTGGTTGCTTTAACTAAAATTTTGGTAGACAATCCCCAACACTTGTTTTCATTTTCCTATTTTTGCAAAAAATTTGAAGTTGCAAAATCTACTTTGAGTGAAGATGTTTTGGCTGTGAAAAATGGCTTGGAAATGTTTGGTTTAGGCAAGGTAGAAACCTTGGCAGGCGCAGCTGGTGGTGTACGTTTTATTCCCGGTCACAAAGTTGAGGATGACAACGAGTTCTTAAAAGAATTGGCTGTTAAGCTTTCTTCTCCTGAGAGGATTTTGACTGGTGGTATGTTGTATGTAACTGATATTTTGTGTAATCCTGAAATTGTTGTGCGATTGGGCGAAATCTTCATGAGCCGTATGCAACATTTGACACCTGACTATATTATGAGCGTAGAAACCAGAGGCATTTCTTTGGCATTTTTGGTTGCCAGAGCGTTTAATGTTCCCTTAGTTATTGCTCGCCACGACAATTACATTACCGAAGGCCCTACCGTAAACATTAACTATGTAAGTGGTTCCCGTAAAAATATCCGCAATATGGCATTGACTAAACGCGTATTGCAACCGGGAAGCAAAGTGCTTATCGTAGACGATGTTATGAAGGGCGGCGGTACTGCCCGTGGCATGGTTGAACTGGTAGAAGAAGTAGGCGCTGTAGTAGTTGGCAAGGCTTTCCTTGTTGAAACTGCAATTCCTGAAAATAAACTGATAGATGATTACACTGCTTTCTTCCGTCTGTATAGTGTGGATGAAGAAACGCAAGAAATCACCATTGAACCTATTTTAGGTTAAGAAAGGGGCAAGAAGATGTCTGAATTGATTGCTGTGATTTTAGCAGCAGGCAAAGGTACTCGTATGCGTAGTAAATTGCCTAAGGTTTTACATAAAGTGGGCGGTAAAGAAATGCTGCAACACGTAATTGATGCTGCTACCGTAGCTGGTGCTAACGACAAAGTTGTAATCGTTGGTCACGAAGCTGAATTGGTAGAAGAAATGGTTGCCGGTCAAGGCAAAATTGCTTTGCAAGCTGAGCAGCTTGGTACCGGTCATGCAGTAATGCAAACTAAGGAAGCTTTGGCTGGCTTTGCTGGTACTGCCATGATTTTGTGTGGTGATACTCCGCTTTTGGAAGGCGAAGAACTTAAAAAATTCTACGAAGGTCATAAAGCAAGCGGCGCTGCTGCTACCGTACTGACTGCCGTTATGGAAAATCCTTACGGCTATGGTCGCATTGTACGTGACGAAGCCGGTAACGTGCTTGGCATTGTAGAAGAAAAAGACGCTACTGCTGAACAAAAACTCATTAAAGAAATCAACACCGGTATTTACTGCATTGAATGTCCCTTGATGTTTGATGTTTTGGCTACTTTGACTTGCAATAACGCTCAAGGCGAATACTATTTGACTGACGTGCTTTCTAAATTGAATGAACGTGGTGAAAAAGTTGGTGGCGTAATTACTGAAGACAGCGATATGGTTATGGGCATTAACTCTCGTAAACAACTTGCTGTTGCAGAAGGCGTAATGCGTAACCGTATTCTTGATAAATTGATGGATGCGGGTGTAACCATTATGGATTCTGCAAGCACTTTCATTGAAGGCACCGTAAAAATTGGCGCGGATACCATCATTTATCCTTACACTTGGCTTGAAGGTAACACTGTAATTGGTGAAGACTGTGAAGTTGGTCCTAACGTGCGCTTGACTAATGTAAAAGTTGGTAACGATACCCGCATGCAATTTGTATATGGTCATGACTGCCAAGTTGGTAATGACGTAACTGTTGGCCCTTATGTCCACTTGCGTCCTGATACTGTGATTAGCGACAAAGTTAAGATTGGTAACTTTGTAGAAGTTAAAAACTCCAACGTAGGTGTTGGTACTAAACTGCCTCACTTGACTTACATTGGCGACAGTGATATTGGCGCAGGCGTAAATATGGGTTGCGGTTGCATCACTGTAAACTACGATGGTAAAAAGAAACATCGCACCGTTGTAGAAGATAATGTTTTCGTAGGCTGCAATACCAATTTGGTAGCTCCTGTTACCGTAAAACAAGGTGCTTACATTGGCGCAGGCTCCACCATTACCAAAGAAGTTCCTGAAAACGCACTTGGTATTGGTCGTGCAAAACAAAAAAATATCGAAGGCTGGGCAGAAAAACAACGCCAAAGCTAAGGTTTTAAGCCAATTCCGCTTAAAATGACTTGTAGAAGCAATGTGCTTAGGTTATAATGATACGGAGAGAAGGACATGTTATAATGTTCAATTTTGGAGGGATTAGGGCATGTTAAATGATGTAAACAAATTCAAAATTTTCTGTGGTAACGCAAATCCTGATTTAGCACGTGAAATTGCTGCATATCTTGGCACCACCGTTGGTGACGCAGTGATTAACCGTTTCAATAATGGCGAAGTTCAAGTAATGATTAACGAAAGCGTTCGTGGTAAAGATGTATTCATCGTACAACCCACTTGCGGTCCTATCGTTAACGATAACGTAATGGAATTGTTGATTATGGTAGACGCTTTTAAACGCGCTTCTGCAAATCACATTACCGCAGTTATTCCTTACTATGGCTATGCTCGTCAAGACCGTAAAGCTCGTGGTCGCGAACCCATCACCGCAAAATTGATGGCTGACTTGCTGGAAGCAGCAGGCGTAACCCGTGTTGTTACTATCGACTTGCACGCAGCACAAATCCAAGGATTCTTCAATATTCCGTTCGACCATATGCCCGGTGCTCCCACTATGGCTGAATACATTAAAGAAAAACATTTGGAAGACGTTATCGTTGTTTCTCCGGACTTGGGTGGCGTAGGTCGTGCTCGCAAATTTGCTGACCTCTTGAACGCTCCTTTAGCTATTATCGACAAACGTCGTCCGGAACCTGGTGTAGCAGAAGTTATGAACCTCATCGGCGATGTTGCAGGCAAAAACTGCATCATGGTTGACGATATGGTTGACACCGCAGGTTCTTTGACCGAAGCTGCTCGTGCTCTGAAAAAATTTGGTGCAAAAGATATCTATGCTTGCTGCACTCACCCCATCCTCACTGATCCGGCATTGAGCCGCATTGCTCAATCCGACATCACTGAATTGGTTGTTACCAATACCATTCCTCTGCCGCCGAACAAAGTTCATCCGAAAATTAAAGTGCTGACCATTGCACCGATTTTGGCTGAAACTGTACTGCGCATTTACAATGAATGGTCTGTAAGCCAACTCTTTGACACTAAATAAGAAGTTCGCTTTGTTTGGAAATTTTAAAAGGCTTGCCGTTTGGCAAGCCTTTTCTTGTAGGATTATAAGAAAAATTTTAATTTAGGTTACTTATAATGAGAATGCTTTATGTTTTAATTATAACTGGAATATTGTCAGTAATAGCGCTATGGCTTGGTAAGTACGGCGTTATTAAGAAAAGGCTGGCGGCGTTGGTGGCGTGTGCTTCGCTATTGTGTGGTGGAGCGTTGCTTGCGATGGCGGTGCTTCCGGGTAATGGTTTTTTTGGCGATACGATTACCAGTGGGAAAGTTGCTGATGGCAAGAAATTTGTGGCGTTAACTTTTGATGATGGACCGTACCCTCCGTTTACGCAGGAACTTATTGCAGTTCTGAAAGAGAAGCAAGTAAAAGCTACGTTCTTCGTCGTGGGAAATAATGCTTCCAAATATCCGGAAGTGGTGCGCGACGTAGCAACGCAAGGTCACGAAGTTGCCTTGCACGCTGGCGAGCATAAAGATTTTTTGAAGTTGAACAGTTCAGAGCTTGCGGAAAACATATCTTCCGGCAAAAAGATGTTGGAAGAATTAACCGGCAAGCCTGTAAAATATATGCGTCCGCCCCACGGTTTTAGAGATTGGGCAGTAATGGAAGCTGCTTTTGACTTTGGATTAAAAGTTGTAAATTGGAGCGTTATTCCGCGTGATTGGACTAATCCCGGAGCACAAGTGATTGCAGACCGTGTGTGCAAGGACGTTTTCCCCGGAGCAATAGTTTTACTGCATGATGGGGACGCACCTAGTCAAACTGCAAGTCGTGAGCAAACAGTTCAAGCGACGGCGCTTATTATTGACGAGCTTCGTAAACAAGGATATAATTTTGTAACAGTTAGTCAATTGTTAGAGAGGTAAAAGAAATGAAACTTATCGTAGGTTTGGGAAATATTGGTAAGGAGTATGAAAATACTCGTCATAATATTGGTTTTATGGTTGTTGATGAGCTGGCGAAACGTTGGGGTGTAAGCTTTAACCGTACTGATAAAAATGCTATGTTCGCAGAATATCGTGCGCCGGAAAAAATTATGCTCATTAAACCTACTACTTACATGAACCTGAGTGGTATTGCTGTTGGTGCGTATGCAAATTACTACAACTTGGGCAATGAAGAAATTGCGGTTATCCAGGACGATCTTGATTTGCCCGTTGGTCAATTGCGTATTCGTAAAAAAGGTAGTGCAGGTGGTCACAATGGTATTAAATCCATTCAAGAACATCTTGGCACTGATGAATTCCCTCGTTTTAAAATTGGCATTAGTCATCCCGGTCGTAACGGCAAAGCAGTAGTAAGCCATGTTTTAAAAGCTTTTGCCGGCGAAGAAAAAGCTGCTATTGAAGAAGCTGTTAAGAAAATGGCAGATGCTTTGGAACGTTGGATTAAAGAAGACATCGATGTTGTTATGAACGAATACAACAAGAAGCCTGCTAAACCGAAAAAAGAAAAAACTCAAAAAGAAGAAGCTCCTGCTGAACAAGTTGCAGAAACTAAAACTGAAAATACCGAAGCATAAGAAAAGAGCATTTCGCAAGCGCGAAATGCTCTAAATTTTTATCCTAAGAAAAACTTTCTTAAATCTTCTACAGTTTCTAAATAATAATCTGCGCCTGCTTCGGAAAGTTCTTGATAATCACCGAAGCCGTAGCCTACGCCGATACACTTAATACCATTAGCGTGAGCTGCCAGTACGTCCATGGATTTGTCGCCCACAAGTACGGTAACAGCTTTGTCTTCTTCGGTAACGATATTCCATTTTTTGAGGGACAGCGCCATTACTTGAGCTTTGTCATCCATGCTGCCATCAAGGGTAGCACCGGTGATAGTTTCTAAATACGGTGCAAAACCAAATTTTTCTGCAATGGGTACTGCGAAAAATTCCGGTTTTGCGGTGCACATACCTGTTCTAAAACCTGCGGCTTGCAAATCACGACAAAGTTCTACCATTCCGGGGTAAGCTTTGTTTTCTGCCCAACCAACTCTGGTGTAGCGTTCGCGGTAAACTTCCAACGCTTTTTGTACTTCATCGGGGGTAGAGCCGTAAAACTTCACCATACTGCCACGTAAAGGCGGGCCAATGAATTTTTTAAGCTCGTTTAAATCAGGTTCGTCAATGCCGATGGCACGCAAAGCAAGTTGCATACTTTTAGTAATACCTTCGGAAGAATCAGTTAAAGTTCCGTCTAAATCAAAAAGAATATTTTTGAACATATCTATACTCCTTAGAGAAAATTTGCCTAAACAACAAAAACATTATAACATAGAAGAAGTGAAAGTGATACAATGAGAATATTGAGGGGGTAAAACCATGACTATAAAATTATTTAACTATAATGTAATGCTTAAAAATTGCCAAGCAACTGTACTTGCCTGCGAGGAAAGAGACGGCAAGTTTTTTGTAGAGCTTGATCAAACCGTAATCTTCCCCGAAGGTGGCGGACAGTTAAGTGATAGAGGCAAGATTAACGATGTAAACGTACTGCACGCTAGCGAAAAAGACGGTCGCCTTTGGCACGAATGTGATGCACCGCTAGAAGTTGGTGCAGAAGTAGAAGTAACTTTAGATTGGGCAGTGCGCCTTGATAGAATGCAACAACATTGTGGCGAGCACATTCTTTCCTTCGTGTGCTGGAATTTGTTTGAAGCTCAAAACATTGGTTTCCATATGAATGAAGATCTTGTAACTGTAGACCTTGATAAAGCTTTGAGCGAAGAAGAGCTTTTAGAAGTGGAACGTGCAACTAATGCAATCATTTGGGAAAATCGTCCCATCACCGTTTTGAATTTGGAAAGTGAAGAAGCAGCGAAGCTTCCTATGCGCAAGTTTAATGCTAATTTGAAAGGCATCTTACGCATTGTAGCTGTGGAAGGTGCTGACGTTTGTACTTGCTGTGGAACTCATCCTCCTTTTACCGGAATGGTTGGTTGCGTGAAGATTGTTCGTGCGGAACGTCGCAAGCAAGGACAACGTTTAGAAATTTTGTGTGGTGCTCGTGCTATGGCGGACTACGCTAAACAAAACCGCATCCTGCGCGACTTAGCAACAGATCTTTCTTCCAAAGTGGAAGAGGTTCCTGAACGCTACGCTAAGATGAAAGAAGAAATGGCTAATCTTAACGAAGCTTTGAAAGAAAAAACTGCCAAACTTTTGGAAATCGAAATCCAAGAAGTTTTGGCAGATGCAGATACTCGTGCTGATGGTGCGAAGCTTTTACATTTAGTTTTAGATGATGCTAAAAATGGCAAGAACTTAATGCCCAAGGTTGGCGCTTTAGAAAATACTGTTAGCGTAATTTTGGCAGTACAACCTGAACGCATCAGTTATTTTGTTGCCCTTGGTAAAAATACTGCAGGTGACTGCCGCGCCTACATTAAACTGCTCAACGATACTTTTGGCGGCCGCGGTGGCGGTAAGCCTGATGGAGCTCAAGGCGGCGCAGATTACTGTGAGGATTGGCAAGAAAAATTTGCGACCGTTTTAAAACAATTAAAAGAAGCATAAAAAAGAACCGCAGAGCTGCGGTTCTTTTACTTTATAATTCAGGAATCATGGAGATAAGTTTATCGATTTCTTCGTCTTTAGTTGCCCAGCTAGTGCAAACGCGAGCACAGTAATTGCCATCGGGCAGATATTCAATCAGACTTAGGACGAAGTTTTTGCTCAGTTTTTCAAATTGAGCAGGAGTTAAAATTACAAATTGTTGGTTGGTGGGAGATTCCGCTAAGAATTTGAAGCCGTGTGCCAAGAAAGCATCACGCACTTTGTAAGCTTGTTCAACAGCGTGGCGACAAATATCAATATACATATTGTCTTTCATTACAACGCCAAATTGGATGCCCAAAAGGCGACCTTTTGCCAAAATTGCACCGTTTTGTTTTGCGATGGAGCGGAAGTCCGGTTTGAGAGCGTCGTGCAAGATTACAACAGCTTCGCCAAACATTAAGCCACATTTAGTGCCACCGATGTAGAATACATCACAGTTATTTGCTACGTCTTCCAAAGTTAAATCGCTATCGGGAGAACCAAGTGCATAACCAAGACGAGCACCATCAATGAAAAGATACAAGCCATATTTTTTGCACACTGCGTAGAGTGCTTCTAATTCTGCCTTAGTATACATGCTGCCAACTTCGGTAGATTGGGAAATATAAACCAGTTTAGGTTGTGCCCAATGTTCTCGAGCAGGGTCAGTGTCGTATTTAATCCATTCTTTTTCAATTTGTTCT
Source organism: Phascolarctobacterium sp. (assembly GCA_045123075.1). GTDB lineage: Bacteria > Bacillota > Negativicutes > Acidaminococcales > Acidaminococcaceae > JAHHUH01. The sequence goes on from JBGVIJ010000075.1 coordinate 18,848, forward strand.
GCAGTAAGTTTGCCGTCATCAGTGGGCAGGGGAATTACACGGTGTCCGCCGTGTTCGATGGCGCCTGCTTCGTGAGTGTTGATGTGACTGGGGAAGCTAGCCAAAACTGCTTGGTGAGGACGCAAGGCAGAGGAGATTACTACTAAATTTGTTTGAGTGCCGCCAACAAGAAGATGAACATCAGCGTCGGGACGGTTGCAAGCTTTTTTAATAAGCTCACGTGCTTCGTCGCAGTACGCGTCCATACCGTAACCGGTAGTTTGTTCCATATTGGTTGCTACTAATTTTTCTAAAATGGCAGGATGACAGCCTTCGGTGTAGTCGCTATTAAAACAGTACATATTATTTCTCCTAATTAGAATTATACAAGAAGTAAGAAGCGCTTATTGTTTTTTTAGGTGAGCTTTAGCAAACTCGATAAAAATGGGCATTACAGAAAGTATAACGATACTCAAGGTGACAAGAGAAAAGTTTTTCTTAACGAAGGGAATGTTGCCAAAGAAGTAACCACCGCCAACGAACAAGGTTACCCAAGCGATTGCACCGATTACATTGTAACGAGCAAAGGTTCCGTAGTGCATTTTGCCAATGCCGGCAACGAAGGGGGCAAAGGTACGCACAATGGGAGCGAAGCGGGCAAGAACAATTGCTTTATGACCGTGCTTTTCGTAAAATTCGTGAGCCTTTTGGATATGTTCAGGCTTGATGATTCCGCGCTCGGAATTTATGATTGCCATACCTGCTTTCTCACCAATGAAGTAGTTGGTGGCGTCGCCTAAGACTGCGCTGACTAAAAAGATTGCTGTAATAATAGTAATATCCATACCGTCAGGGGACGTTGCAGCCAAAGCACCACAAGCAAAAAGCAGAGAATCGCCCGGCAAGAACGGGGTAACTACAAGACCGGTTTCGCAGAAAACTACCATAAATAAAATTGCGTAAATAAAATGACCGTAGGCTTCCATAATTGCAGGTAAATGTTTATCCAAATGAAGCACAATGTCGATAAATTGCAGAATGATATCTTCCATATTAAGTTCCTTTCTAAAATTGAGAATACTAAATAATTTTATCACAAGTATCTTTGTATGTCATAAGAAATTTTCCACAAGAAAATATTTATGTTATAATACAGAATTAGATAAGTATTTTAAAGGAGATATAAAATGGATCAACAACTTTGGAATAAAATTGAAACATATAGAGCGAAAGGTTTTGAAGTTCCCGATGAAGATATGATTAAAACTCCGGAGCAAATCGAAGGCATCCGTAAAGCTTGCGAAATTAACACTAAAGTTTTGGACGAAGTTGCTAAACATATTAAAGCTGGTATGACCACTGCTGAAATCGACAAAATTGTTTATGACTTTACTACTGCGCAAGGTGCAGTTCCTGCTCCTCTTGGTTTCTGCGGTTTCCCGAAAAGTGTTTGTACTTCCATCAACGACCAAGTTTGTCACGGTATTCCCAGCGAAAATGACGTACTCAAAAGTGGTGACATCGTAAACGTAGACGTTTCTACCATTTATAACGGTTACTATGCAGATGCTTCCCGTATGTTCATGATTGGCAAAGTAAATCCCAAAGCTGAAAAGCTTGTTAATATTGCTAAAGAATGTTTGAAACGAGGCGTTGAAGCTGCTAAAGCTTGGGGCACTGTTGGTGACATTGGCGCTGCAGTTTCCGCACTGGCTAGAAAACATGGTTACAGTGTTGTAGAAGAATTTGGCGGTCACGGCGTAGGCGTAGAATTCCACGAAGAACCTTTCGTTTGCCACGTTGGTAAACGCGGAACTGGTATGCTTCTTGTTCCCGGCATGATTCTTACTGTAGAACCTATGATTAACGCAGGTAAACGCGATATTTTCGTAGATGCTGCCAATGAATGGACTGTTTATACTCATGACCGTAGCTTGTCTGCACAATGGGAACATACAATCCTTATCACAGAAAATGGTCCTGAGATCTTAACTTACTAAGAAAAATTAAAAGCTCCGCTTTGGCGGAGCTTTTGTTATTTTTGAGTATTCTTTTTATTCCAAAAAGCACGGAATTTTTGCGCCAATTCTTTTTGGTTTAATTTATCGGGCCAAAGTTCTTGCTTGTCGGTGCAGCGCATTGCTGCTGCCAAGTGTTCGTACACTTCCGGATATTGGACGTTAAGAGCGGCGATATGTTCCTTCACATCTTGGCGAGTAGTGAAGCCATCGTAAGGACAGGGATTTTTCAAAGGCTTCAATTGTAATTTATCTACTAACTCGCGTACTTCGCTTTCTCTGTAATAGAGGAGCGGTCTTAAAACAGTTAAGCCTGTTCTAGAAAGAGTGGTTACAGGCAAAAAGGTTTTAAGCTGACCGCTAGTAAAGAGGTTCATAAAGAAAGTTTCTACTGCGTCGTCGTGATGGTGTGCCAAAGCAACTTTGTTAAAGCCAAGCTCTAAAGCTCTACGGTTTGTAGCAGCGCGTCTAAAATAAGCGCAGGTAAAGCAAGGGGTACTACCTTTGCCTTGCCAAGCAGCATTTACATCTACATCATCGTGGTAATGTTCTAAACCATAGTGCTGACAAAATTCTTCCAGTTCTTTTTTAGGAAAGTCCGGTGCGAACATGGCATTGACCGTGTAGCAAGCAAGATCAAAGGGAATGGGGGAATATTTTTTTATTTCTGCTAAGGCTGCCGTCAGGAACATACTATCCTTGCCGCCGCTTAATCCAATCAGGATTCTATCGCCGGGAGCAAGCATATCAAATTCGATGATGGCGCGCCAAAGTTTACTTAAATCGTCTGCAGGGACGAAGGGAATTCTTTTTTCGCTCATAAAAAATCCTTTGAATGTTTTTGTTTAATTATATCATAATTGGCTTTAATGTTATTGAAGAAATTTTAGTATGTATACATTCAGAGGGGACAGTTTTTAGTGCGCTTTCTGTGTTATAATGGAAAGACTGTAGATAGAAAATATGTTGGTTCGGTGCGTTGGCACCAATGGAGGTCTAGGGAAGTTTATGGTTGATGACACGATTAAGGGACTGAATCCACAACAAGCAAATGCTGTGCAAACTGTGGACGGTCCTATGTTAATTTTGGCAGGTGCAGGCAGTGGTAAAACCAAAGTGCTTACCTGTCGTATCGCTCATTTGTTAAATCAAGGTGTGCGTCCGTATAGAATTTTGGCAATCACCTTTACTAATAAAGCTGCTGCAGAAATGCGTGAACGTGTAGACAAAATGGCAGGCGAAGCTGCTAAAGATGTTTGGCTGCATACCTTCCACGCTTTTTGCGCAAAACTGCTCCGTATTGAAATTCATAATTTAGGAAACTACACTAATAATTTTGCCATTTACGATACAACCGATACTAAAAGTTTGATGAAGCAAATTCTTCAAGAAATGAATCTTGATGAAAAACGCTATCAACCTTCTGCTGTGATTGGTCGTATTAGCAATGCTAAAAACCAATTACAAACTCCGGAAGATTACGCTAAACAAGCTAGTGATTTTTATGATGGCAAAGTTGCAGAAATCTACGCTCGTTATGAAGCGAAGCTGCAACAAAACAACGCTCTTGACTTCGACGACTTGTTGCTTTTGACTTTGAAACTTCTCCAAGAAAACGAAGAAGTTCGCACTAAATACCAAGATAAATTTGACTACATCATGGTGGACGAATATCAAGATACCAACCATGCGCAATATTTGCTGACTAAGATTTTGGCGGCGAAACATAAAAACATTTGCGTAGTTGGTGACGCTGACCAAAGTATTTATGGTTGGCGTGGTGCTGATATTACCAACATCTTGGATTTTGAAAAAGATTATCCTGAAGCGAAGTTAGTAAAATTAGAACAAAATTATCGTAGCACCCAAGTTATTCTTGATGCGGCAAACGCTGTTATCGATAATAACACCGGTCGCAAACCTAAAAATTTGTGGACTGATAATGGTAACGGTAATCAAATTACTTATTTTAGAGCTATTGATGAACGCGACGAAGCACGCTTTGTTATTGAACAAATCCAAGCTCTTGATAGCCGTCCCGATGTGAAATTGGGCGATATGTCTATTTTGTATCGCACCAATACTCAATCCCGCGTATTTGAAGAAATGCTCATTAAGAGCGGTATTGCCTACAATATTGTTGGCGGGACTAAATTCTACGAACGCAAAGAAATTAAAGATATCATCGCTTACCTGCGTGTAATCTTTAACCCTAACGATTCTTTGAGCTTGTTGAGAATTATCAATGTTCCTCGTCGTGGCATTGGTGATGCAACTTTGGCGAGACTGCAAGCCTACGCAGAAGAAAACAATATGAATTTGTTTGATGTTGTTTCTGCTTCCGGTGATGTACCGGGCCTTAGCAGTCGCTTTGTTGGCAAACTGGAAGAATTAAGCAGCATTATCTTTGAATTGATGGGCGAAGCAAATTCCGGCGAAGTACCTGTAAAACAACTCATTGATAATGTAATGACTAAAACCGGTTATCTTGAAGAACTGGAAAACAGCAAAAGCGCTCAAGACCAAAGCCGTGTAGAAAACTTAAAAGAACTGCTTTCCGTAGCAGAAGATTTCTCCAAAGGCGAGGAAGAAGATAATTTGGAAAACTTCTTGGGCAGAGTTGCTCTTGTTTCTGATATTGATGATGCAGAACTTGGCGAAGAAGCAATTACTTTGATGACTCTTCACTCTGCAAAAGGCTTGGAATTCCCCGTAGTGTTCCTTGTTGGTATGGAAGAAGGCATTTTCCCCCACGCTCGTACTTTGATGGATGAAGAAGAAATTGAAGAAGAACGCCGTTTGTGCTACGTTGGTATTACCCGTGCAGAACGCACTTTGTTTTTAAGTCATGCGCGTATGCGTACCGTGTTTGGTCATACAGTTTCTTATCCGCCTTCTCGTTTCTTGAAGGAGGTTCCTCGTAACTTGATTCACGAGTTTAAACGTCCTCAATTGCAACGCACTGTTTCCCAACAAGCTGCACCGCAACGAGAAAAACGCGCTACTAATACTAACTGGTTCCTGCAACCGAAAACCAGCTTTATGCCTAAAGAAGCAAGTGCCAACAGCATTACCTTTAGCGCAGGCGAAAAAGTTAGCCATGCTAAATGGGGCGAAGGTACCGTTGTTAGCGTAAACAATACTGCTGACGGACAAGAAGTTAAAGTGGCTTTTGCAGGTGCAGGTATTAGAAGCTTGCTTACTAAGTATGCTGTGCTGAAAAAACTCTAAGAAATTGTTATAGACAATTAAGAGGTGAACCTCATGTTCAACTTATTTGAAAACGAAGAATTGAAAAGCGAAGCGCTGGCTGAAGCGGAACGTTTGCGTAAAGAGCTGCGCCATCACGAGTATTTGTACTATGTTATGGACGCACCTTCTATTACGGACGCAGAGTATGACCGTTTAATGATTCGCCTGCGTGAAATCGAAGCGGAATACCCGGAAGATGTTCCTGCAGATTCTCCTACCCAACGGGTTGGGGGCAAGGTGAACCCGGAATTTACGGAAGTTAAGCATTTAACCCCCTTACTTTCTTTGGGTAATGCCTTTAGTGCAGATGAACTGCGTGCTTTCGACGAACGCGTGCGTAATGGCTTGCCTAACGGTAGCGAAGTTGAGTACGTTCTTGAACCGAAGATTGATGGCTTGGCTTGTAGTCTTGTGTACGAGAACGGAAAGTTAGTGCGTGCTGCAACCCGTGGTGACGGAGTGGTGGGCGAAAATGTTACTGCCAATGTGCGTACCATTCGTGCTATTCCTTTGACTTTGACTGTTCCATCCGGCGGAGAAATGCCTGAACTTTTAGACGTGCGTGGTGAAGTTTATATGCCTCGCCATGAGTTCATGCGTTTGAACGAAGAACGTGCAGAAAAAGGCGAAGCAGAATTTGCTAACCCTCGTAATGCAGCTGCAGGTAGCTTGCGTCAACTTGACCCGATGGTTACTGCTAAACGCTCTTTAAGCTTTTTTGCCTACAATGTGGGTAACGGTGCTCTCGAAAAGCACAGCGATTCTTTAGCCATGCTTAAAGGCTACGGTTTCAAAGTAAGTGAAAATTACAAAGTAGTGGCTAATATTGAAGAAGCCATTAAATTTATAGAAGAATTTGACGCTAAGCGTAGCAGCTTAGCTTACGATACTGACGGCGCTGTAATTAAAGTGAATGCTGTTTATCAACAACGCATTTTAGGCGCAACTGGTAAAGATCCCCGTTGGGCGATTGCTTATAAATTTCCGCCGGAACAAGCGGAAACCACTTTAGAGGATATCGTGTGGCGCGTTGGTCGTACTGGTGTGTTGACTCCGACTGCGGTGCTGACTCCGGTAAAACTTTCCGGTAGCGTGGTAAGCAGAGCGACACTTCACAACGAAGACTTTATTCGTGAAAAAGGTATCTGCATTGGTGATAGAGTAATCATCAACAAAGCAGGGGAAATTATTCCCGAAGTGTTGCGCGTTGTGGAAAGTAAACGCACCGGTGAAGAAAGTCCGGTGGTGATTCCGGCAGAGTGTCCCGAATGTGGTTGGAAGGTTGAGCGTCAAGGCAGTGAAGCTGCCATTCGTTGCACCAATCCCCATTGTCCTGCTCTTGGTCGTGAAGGTTTGCTTCACTTTGTTAGCAGGGACGCTATGAATATTGAAGGTTGCGGTCCTTCCGTAATCAATCAGCTTATTGATAGCGAGCTTGTTCGTGACGCGGCAGACTTGTATTCTTTACAAAAAGAAGACTTGCTGAAACTGGAACGCATGGGCGAAAAATCTGCGGATAATTTGCTCAAGGCTATTGAAGCAAGCAAAGAGAACGAACTTGATAAACTGCTCTTTGGTTTGGGGATTCGTCATGTTGGTGCGAAGGTTGCCCGCATTTTGGCAGAAGAGTTCGGAACGGTGAAGAACCTTTTAGAAGCACAACCTGAACAGTTGGCGGCGATTCGCGATATTGGCGATAAGATTGCTGAAAGTGTAGTAACTTGGCTTTCTGTACCTAACAATGTAGATTTGCTGGAACGTTTGGAAGAGGCTGGTCTGAAAATGGAATTTGCTGTACGCGCTAAGAGCGAAAGCAATCCTTTCTTTGGTAAAACTTTGGTGTTTACCGGAACTTTGCCCACCCTTGGTCGTGCAGAAGCACAAACCATGGCGCAAGATGTTGGTGCGAAGGTAAGTAGCAGCGTAAGCAAAAAGACGGACTACGTCATTGCCGGTGCGGAAGCAGGCAGTAAGTTAGAAAAAGCTGAAAAGCTTGGTGTTACTGTCATTGACGAAGAAGCCTTTTTGAAAATGATAAAAGGATAAAAATAAAACGAGTGAAAGCTGTTGAAAAGCCTTCACTCGTTTTTAATTTGCTCATCTCAAAATTCAATTTAGTCAACACGGGGTAAATGACTAAATTGAATTGATTTGTGATGAAATTGGTAGTATCATAGATTTAAAGCAACAAGCTTTTTGAATCGAGGGATATAGAATGAGAGAATACAATTACAATAAAATTTACGATGAACTTTTAACTCCTGAAATTGTTAGATTGCTGACTAAGATTCATGAATTTAAAGGCGAGCAAAATTTGTTTATTAAAGCTAAGAGTGATGTATTAACTCAACTGGTTGAAATTGCTAAAATTCAAAGTACGGAAGCGTCAAATAAAATTGAAGGCATTTATACTTCTGATGAACGTCTGAAAAAAATTGTCCATGATAAAACAAAACCTCAAACGCGTAATGAAAGAGAGATTGCCGGTTATCGTGATGTTTTGGCTACCATTCATGAAAATCACGATTATATTCCGTTAAAATCCACAATGATTTTGCAGTTGCACAGAGATTTATACAAATTTAGTGGTATGAATTTTGGTGGGGCTTATAAAACAAGTAATAATATAATTTCAGAAAGAGATGCACAAGGAAATGAAACAATCCGCTTTCAACCTGTAGATGCTTGGGAAGCTGCTCCTTCTATCGAAGCCGCTTGTAAAGCATTTGATGATGCTCTTAAAAATGATGAGCAAGACCCTTTGCTTCTTATACCGATGTTTATTTTAGACTTCTTATGTATTCATCCTTTTAACGATGGCAATGGCAGAATGAGTAGACTTTTAACATTATTGCTCTTGTATCGTGCAGGGTACATTGTTGGCAAGTACATTAGTATTGAAAAATTAATTGAACAGTCTAAAGAAACATATTATGAAACTTTACAACAAAGTTCCTGTGATTGGCACGAAGAGGCTAACGATTATCTTCCTTTTGTACGCTATACCTTAGGCGTTATTGTGGCAGCTTATCGAGATTTTAGTACAAGAGTTGAAATTTTGTCTGTAAAAGAAATTAGTAAACCCAAACGTATTCAAGAAATTATTAAAACTACTATTGGGAAAATAACAAAAACTGAATTGATTAATAAATGTCCTGATATCAGTCAGACCACAATTCAAAGGACATTAAATGATTTACTGAAACAAGGTTTGATTATAAAACATGGTGGCGGACGTTATACCACTTACTCTTGGAATTGGGAGAACGATTAAAATGATTACTGGCGAATTGAAAAATAAAATTGACGGATTATGGGATATCTTTGCAGCCGGAGGATTAGTTAATCCTTTAGATGTTATTGAGCAAATTACATACTTGATGTTCATTCATGATTTGGATGAAGTTGATAACCGTCGTGCGAAAGAAAGTGCCATGCTTGGTTTGCCGTACCAAAGCATGTTTGCAGAAACTGTTGTTATCAACGAGCGCGAAGTGGATGGTAGACAATTAAAATGGAGCGTATTCCACGATTATCCTGCGGGTAAGATGTATTCCGTAATGCAAGAGTACGTGTTCCCTTTTATCAAACAATTACATGGCGATAAGAACAGCGCATACTCCAAGTATATGGACGATGCAATTTTTAAATTGCCCACACCATTACTGCTTTCTAAAGTTGTAACCACTTTGGACGAAATTTATACCCAAATGGCGCAACTTCAAGATAGTGATATTCGTGGTGATGTTTACGAATATTTGCTCTCTAAAATTTCTCAATCTGGTCGTAACGGACAGTTCCGCACTCCGCGTCACATTATCAAAATGATTGTAGACCTTATGCGTCCCAATCCTGATGATGTGATTTGTGACCCTGCTTGTGGTACCAGTGGCTTCCTTGTGGCGGCAGGGGAATATTTAAAAGAAAACCATAAAGAAGAAATCTTCTTCAATAAACAAAAGAAAGACCACTACATGAATGGTTTGTTCCACGGTTACGATATGGATAGAACCATGCTCCGTATTGGGGCTATGAATATGATGACTCACGGTGTTGAAAATCCTTTCATTGAATACCGTGACAGTCTTTCTGATCAAAACCCTGACAGAAATAAATATTCCTTAATTTTGGCGAACCCTCCGTTCAAAGGAAGTTTGGATAATGATATTGTTTCTGTTGATTTGCTTAAGATGTGCAAGACTAAAAAGACAGAGCTTCTTTTCTTGGCACTCTTTATAAAAATGTTGAGAGTTGGCGGTCGTTGTGCTTGCATTGTTCCCGACGGCGTACTCTTTGGTTCTTCTAATGCTCACAAAGCTATTCGCCAAGAACTTATCGAAGGCAACCGTTTGGAAGCAGTTATTTCCATGCCTTCCGGTGTGTTTAAACCTTACGCTGGTGTATCTACCGGTATTTTAATCTTTACCAAAACTGGACACGGTGGCACTGATAAAGTTTGGTTCTACGATATGCAGGCAGATGGTCTGAGCCTTGATGACAAACGCACTGCCATTAACGATAACGATATCCCTGATATTATTGCTCGCTTCCATAATTTGGCAGGTGAAGCAGAGCGTGCTCGCACAGAAAAATCCTTCTTCGTAAATGTAGAAGAAATTATCGAAAATGGTTATGACCTTTCCATCAACAAATATAAAAAAGTTGAATATGTACCTGTGGAGTATCCGCCTATTGAACAAATCATGGCGGAATTGCACGAATTGGAAATGGAAATTACCAAAGGTTTGGCAGAATTAGAGGAGATGCTTGAAAATGACTGATAAATTATTATTAGGCGAATCCGTAAATGTTGAATATAAAGAAACTGTGCCAGAAAAGAGTATTAAATATATGAAAACCGTTGTAGCTTTTGCTAACGGTAAAGGTGGCACTCTTGTTTTTGGTGTGGAAGATGGCACTATGAAAGTAGTTGGCATTGATAGAGACGAATTGTTTACTACTATGGATGCCATTACCAATGCTATTATGGATAGTTGCGAACCTGTAATAGTTCCAAATATATATGTAAGGAATATTGATGATAAGTATGTTGTAGTTGTAGAAGTGGAAGCAGGAAATCAAACCCCTTATTGTATAAAATCTTTGGGTATCGAAAAGGGCACTTTCATTCGTGTTGGTGGTACTACTCGCTTGGCGGAACTGCACACGATTCAAGAACTTATTTTACAAAAAACAAATAGGTATTATGACAATGTTCCTGCCCGTGGTAAGGTTTTAACTGAAAAAGAAGTTGAGCAAGCTTGCCGAGAATTTACTGAATACGCAAAAGAAAATTGCGATACAGAAGAAGAAAAGAATAAAATTAGACCGCTTACTAAAAATAAATTGCAAGAGTGGGGCTTGTTACATGAACTTGATGGAGAGCTTGTTCCGAGTATAGGTTTATGTCTTTTGCTGGATATTCCTGTGAATGGCATACGTTCTATGGTTAGGTGTGCAATTTTTAGGGGAACGGATAAGGCAATTTTTTTAGATAGCAAAGATTATGAAGGCAGATTATACAAACAAATTGATGATGCCTATGATTTTGTGTTACGCAATATTCGTGTTGGTGCAGAAATTGTTGGTATTCAAAGAAAAGATGTCTACGAACTTCCTCTTGGTAGTATTCGTGAAGCAATCTGCAATGCAGTATGTCATCGTAGTTATTTAGAAGATGATGATGTAAAAGTTGCTTTGTATGATGATAGATTAGAAATTACTTCTCCTGGGGGACTTTTCAAAGGTGTTACTTTAGAGAAAATTAGAGAAGGGTTTTCTAAAACTCGTAATCGTGGTATTGCTAATATGCTTTCATATATGAGGGTAATTGAAAGTTGGGGAAGTGGTATTCCTAGAATTTTGCGTGAATGTAAAGAAAAAGGTTTGCCTGAACCGATGGTAGGGGAAAACGAAGATTATGTTATTGTTCAAATTTTTAGAGATGATTATTATAATACTCCTAAATCATCCGATAAAACTTCCGGTAACACCCAAGAAACTACCCGAACATCCGATAAAACTTCCGATAACACTCAAGAAACTACCCAATCATCCGATAAAACTTCCGATAATCGCTTAAAGCTTGATAGAGTATATAATGGAAGAGTGTTAAGTGAATATGAAAAAGGTATCTTGAATTTGATTTTTGATACGCCAACTGCTAGTAAAGATGAGATGGCGGTAGTTTTAAAAATGACTATTGGCGAAGTGAAGTATTATCTCCAAAAACTTAAAAATAGCGGTTTAGTAAAACGTGAGGGTGCCAATAAAAATGGTAAGTGGATTGTAAATGAAGAATTGCTTGTTAAAGAGTAACGCATAAAATTTAGTTGCCGAGAAATTCTTGGCAACTGTTTCCAAACTGGAAACAGTTGCCAAAATCACAGCAGAGATAGAAAAGTAGGAGGATGTTGTGATAATGAAGTTTTCAGAAGTGCTTACGATAGTAAATGGTAAAAATCAAAGGAATGTTGAGAATCCAAATGGACGATACCCTATTTATGGTAGTGGGGGCGTAATGGGATATGCTGATAAATACTTATGTGAGGCAGAAACTGTTATAATTGGAAGAAAAGGGAGTATCAATAATCCTATATACGTTAAAGAACCTTTTTGGAATGTGGATACTGCGTTTGGATTGGTAGCGGATAAGACTGTTCTTATGCCTAAATATTTATATTATTTTTGTGTTAAGTTTGATTTTAATAAACTGAATACTACAGTTACAATTCCTAGTCTTACAAAAGCTAATTTGCTGAATATAGAAATGAATTTGCCAACAATAGAAGAGCAAACAGTAATAGTAAATAAGTTAGATAAAATAGCAAACATAATTGACATACGCAAACAACAACTCCAAAAATTGGATGAGCTTGTTAAAGCAAAGTTCGTCGAGATGTTTAGTGGAAAAGAATATCCCATATACAAATGGAATGATGTTTTTGTAACCACAACAGGAAAATTAGATTCGAATGCAATGGAAGAAAATGGTAGATATCCATTTTTTACATGTGCTAAAGAGATTTACAGGATAAATGACTATGCTTTTGACCAAGAAGCTTTGTTGTTGGCTGGTAATAATGCGGCTGGGAAATATGACGTTAAATATTACAAAGGTAGATTTAATGCGTATCAAAGGACTTATGTTCTTTCTTTAAAAGGTAATTGGGTATATTCTCTGTTTAAATATCAGTTGGAAGATAAATTATTGTATTTACAACAGCAATCTTTAGGCGGTCTTACTAAATATCTAACACTAAAAATTTTAGGGGAGTTGGAGTTTATAGTGCCTCCCTTAAATGAGCAAAATCAATTTGCGTATTTTGTAGAACAAATCGATAAATCAAAATTGAACGTGCAAAAGAGTTTAGAACAACTGGAAATGTTGAAGAACGCTTTAATGCAAAAGTATTTTGGGTGAGGTGAAGTGTTGGTTGAAATGGAAACTAAATGCTAAAGAATTATATAGTGTTTGTGATGCCAGAGGAACTTCTAAGGAAATAAAAACGTGCTGGGATAGAAGAAATCCGTTATATAAATTTTTTAATATGGAAGATAAACGTATCGAAAAGCTAAAGTGGAGGCAGAAATACATTTTAATTAGTATATGTTTATTGGTGTCGGGAATGATATGTTTAATACTATCATTTTTGTTATTTGATTTAGGCAACAGTGATTTGGGTAATTGGTGGTCAAATGCGTTGATGTCATTGGGGACTGGCTTATTTACTGGTTGGACTTTATACGTTTTGTCTAATATTAGAATGCGTTGTGAAATTGATATTAATCAAAGGTTGGCTGACGTAGATGTTTTATATAACTTGGGAAAAAAGGTATATGATATAAAATTTTTTTACATCACGTATAATATATTGCCGGCGGAATTTAAGGAGGAATGTAATCATAATGAGGAGTTTAATTCTGCTTTTATAGCGGCATATGATTATGTTGAGAATATGCCTAGATTAGGTAATAGAAAGGTTTTGAAAACTAAATTTGCTTTTGATTATGATGAAGCAAAAGATAAGTTAGAAAAAATGTCAACCGAGATAACACATGAGTTGTCTTATAAAGATGTTCGCGAATATTTAAAAGAGATTATTAAAATGATAGAAAAGTCATACGCGAAAGTTGAAGAATATAAAAAAGAGTGTGAAACCGAAAAAAATATAATTAAAAAAGTTCCGTTCTGAAATTTTTTATGGAGGCTTTATTTATGGACTGGAAGGAAGAATTTGTGGCAATCCTTGCCAGAAAAGAAGAAAATGCTTTGCAAAAAGCTTTATGTATGAAAAGACCTAATTTGCCTAGATTCTTATATAGATATCGTCCGTTAGAGTCACAAAGAAATTTTGATAATGTGTTGAGTGAAATTAAAGAAGCAAAGATTTATTTAGCGAATCCTAAAGATTTTAATGATCCATTTGAAGGTTGTTCTATTTTAAGGAAAGAAGATATAAAAGGGTCAGAAGAACTTAAAATAGCATATATTAAAATGTTTAATGAGTTTATTCCAAATGAGATACTAAGTAATATTTTTGAAAAAGATAATTGGATAGAATTGTTCAACTCATATATGGCAGAGAGAATAAATGAGATAGATGGAGTTCCTATTGAAGATGCTCGGAAACAAGTAGAGGTAATGAGTTGGAAGGCATTTGAAGCTATAAATAAGAAGATTAATGAAACAATACAGTGTTATGTTAGGATTGCTTGCTTTACAGAAAGTCATATAAATTTACCTATGTGGAATCATTATGCTGATTCTCATCAAGGGATTTGTTTGGAGTATGATTTGACAAGCATAAATGATAAATATATCGTAGATAGAATGTTTCCTGTGTTGTATAAATTTGCTTTGCCAAATGGTGTAGAAACATATTTAAACAGAACTGTGAATGTGAATAATTTGGCAGAATATATGCTAGTGCATAAGTTGAAAGATTGGGAATATGAAAAAGAATGGAGACTTATTTTAAGTCTATATAATTGGCATTTTACAGAGGAAAGTATATCGCCTAAAGATTTAGAATGTGGGAAAATACTAGACTTTGTAAAACCATCTAAAATATATATGGGATATAGGATTGGCAAAGCTTGTGAGGAGTTAATTAGAAGTGTTGGTGAAGAATGCAACATAGAAGTATATAAAATGGAAAAAACAGAATATGGGTTACGACCTGGATGTTGAGGGGTGAGTCGGTTTGAATATTACTTTTTTGATTGGTAATGGGTTTGATATAAATTTAGGTTTGAAAACATCTTTTAGTGATTTTTTAAAAGAGTATAAGAAACCACGAGTAGAAGATTCTGGTGTTATTAAAAATTTTAAATTGGATTTCTTGAAAGATGAAAATCTTTGGTCAGATGCAGAAATGGCTTTTGGGAAAATAACTGATGATTTTTATTCTGCAAAAATGACAGATAAAGATTTTAGTGATTGTCATATTGATTTTTGCGAGCGTTTAGGTGAGTATTTAGAGAAGCAAGAGAATAGACTAAAAATAGAAGAAAACAAATTTCATTTAGATTTCAGTTCGGCAATAATGAATCCTACAATTGGGTTATCTAAATTAGCTGCCGCAAACATAGAAATGCGTATGAGTCCTTATGGAGCAGTTAATATCTTTAATTTTGTATCTTTCAATTATACTCGTACCATAGATAGGTTCGTAAAAAGAATACAGAACACAGCAATGCTTAACGGACCAATGCATGTTCGTAGCGAAGGTGGTATATTGATACATGTTCACGGATATACCGATTCTGAAATGATGTTAGGAGTTAGTAATGAGTCACAGATTTCCAATAAAACTTTATTTGAGAATCAATATTATAAATCGCAGTTAATTAAGCCATTATGGAATGCTTTAAATGAAAACGGAGTAGATGAAGCTACATATGAGTTGATTAAAAGAAGTGATTTGATATACATATATGGTATGTCCTTGGGAGAAACTGATTCCCTGTGGTGGGAAAGAATTGGTGACTTGTTATTTCAAAATCCAAGTCTAATAGTTGTCATTTATGTGCATAAAAGTTTTTCTCAGAACCTTGTAGAAAGAGACAAGATTATATTTAGAGAAAGTAAAAAAGATGAATTTCTTAGATTTGCTGAGTTAAGTGATGATACTAAGGAACAAATCAAGAAAAGAGTATATATTACTTTTGATAATATTTTTAGTTGTTTACAAAATTTGGAGGTACAAGAGAAAATGATGGAAGTAAAAAGAATGGAAAAAGAAGTTCTTGATACTCAGGTAACGGAAGCTCTTGTAGAAACGGCAAAGAAATTAAAAGGTGCAGGTAAAGATGTATTTTCAAATATAGGCAGTAAAATATAAAAAGTTTCTCGTTAAGCAGTACCTTTGAAAGTAGTGAGCAGTATGACCAATTTCGACTTTCTGTTAGCGGAACCGCAGTTTAGTCCATTTTCAGAAGCTGCGGTAGCTGCAGAAAAAATTTTACACATTGACCCTGCGGCGTCAGTAATGAATTGTCGTAGGGCGATGGAGTTTGCTGTCAAATGGATGTATTCCGTTGATAGCAGTTTGGAGATGCCTTATGATGACAAGCTTGTCTTGTTGTTAGGCAGTGAGGATTTTCGTGACATTGTTGGCAAAGATTTATGGCAACGTTTAAATTTGATTCGCCGTCTTGGTAACGATGTTGTTCACGATTCCAAAAAGAAGATTACTTTAGAAGAAGCAACTTTGTGTTTAGAAAATCTACATATTTTTATGGACTTTGTTGCTTATTGCTATGGTAATAATTATGTTGAAAAACCTTTTGATGCCAATCTTTTGTCGGAACATAAAGAAGTACCTGCTGTTAGCCAAGCACAGTTTGATTTTGAAAAACTGCTTGCTGAAAACAAGGCTTTGCGTGAAGAGCTTACTGCTCGTCGCGAACAGCAACAACAGACTTATGTTCCCAAACCTTTGGAACTTTCCGAATACAAGACTCGCAAGATTTACATTGATGCGATGTTGCGTGACGTTGGCTGGGTTGAAGATAAAGACTGGGTTAATGAAGTGGAACTTCCCGGTATGCCCAATAATAGCGAAGTTGGTTTTGCCGATTATGTTTTGTATGGTGATGATGGCAAGGCTTTGGCGGTTATTGAAGCTAAACGTACTTGTGTGGATGTTTCCAAAGGTAGACAACAAGCAAAACTGTACGCTGATTTGTTAGAAAAACAACACGGTCGTCGTCCTGTAATCTTTTTGACAAACGGCTTTGATACTCGCATTGATGATGGTGCTTATCCTGAACGTAAAGTGGCGGCGATTTATTCCAAGCGCGATTTGGAAAAACTTTTCAACTTGCGCACTATGCGTACCAGTTTGAAGCACGTGCTTGTAAATAAAAATATCGCAGGTCGTTATTACCAAGAAGCGGCAATTAAAGCAACTTGCGAAAGTTTGGACAAAAAGAATAGACGCAAAGCGCTTTTGGTAATGGCTACTGGTAGTGGCAAGACTAGAACTGTCATTGCGTTGTGTGATGTTCTTTTACAACATGGTTGGATTAAAAATATTTTGTTCTTGGCAGACCGTAATTCTTTGGTAACTCAGGCAAAGCGTAATTTTGTGAACTTGCTTCCTGATTTGAACGTTACTAATTTGTGCGAAGAAAAGCGTAATTACGGAGCGAATGCAGTGTTCAGCACTTACCAAACGATGATGAACTGTATTGACGATGCTAGAGATGAAGAAGGCAAACTTTTTACAGTAGGTCATTTTGATTTGGTGATTTGCGACGAAGCGCACCGCTCTATTTATAATAAGTATAAGGATATCTTTACTTATTTTGATGCGCCTTTGGTTGGATTGACTGCAACTCCCAAAGATGAAATTGATAAGAATACTTATGAAATCTTTGAACTGCAAAACGGTGTACCTACTTATGGTTACGAATTGGCACAGGCAGTTAAGGATGGATATTTGGTTGATTACGTTTCCGTGGAAACTGTTTTGAAGTTTTTGGCAACTGGTATTCGTTACGAAGATTTAACTCCCGAAGAACGCAGGCAGTATGAGGAAACTTTTGCCGACGAAAACGGTGAGTATCCTGAAAGCATTTCTTCTGGCGCGTTAAATGATTGGATTTTTAATGCAGATACCATTCGTAAAGTTCTTCATACTTTAATGACAGATGGTATCAAGATTGATTATGGTGAAAAGCTTGGCAAGACTATTATCTTCGCTAAGAATCATACTCATGCTGAAAAGATTTTGGAAATCTTTGGTAAGGAGTACCCGCATTTGCCCGGTTATGCCAAGGTGATAGATAATTACATCAATTACGCTCAAAGTGCCATTGATGAATTTTCTGACCCGAAAAAGTTACCGCAAATTGCTATCAGCGTCGATATGCTTGATACTGGTATCGACGTGCCGGAAATTTTGAACTTGGTGTTCTTTAAGCCTGTTTTTAGTAAGGCGAAGTTCTGGCAAATGATTGGTCGTGGCACTCGTCTTTGTCCGCAACTTCTTGATGGCGAAGATAAGAGCAAGTTCTATATTTTTGATTTTTGCGGAAACTTTGAGTTCTTCCGTATGAATCAAGGTAAGCCTACTGCCAACCAAATTGCTTTGCAGGGTGCAATCTTTAATTTGAAAGCTCAGATTGCTTTTAAGTTGCAAGATTTAGCTTATCAACAAAAAGATTTGATTGAGTTCCGTAAATCTTTGGTTGCTGATATGGTGGCGAAAGTTCAAGAGCTGAACAAGGAACATTTTGCAGTTCACCAGCATTTGAGATATGTTGAGTTGTACTCTAATCCTGATAATTACGTAACTCTTTCTTTGGAAAACACTAATGATATGTGTGAACATCTTGCTCCGCTTATCACTCCTGATGTGGACGATGCTAAGGCTTTACGTTTTGATGCCTTGATGTACGGTATTGAACTGGCATATTTAGCAGGCAAAAGTTATGGTCGCGCACGTAGTGATTTGTTCAAAAAGACGAGAGCCATTGCAAAGATTGCTAACATTCCTGAGATAATTGCTAAGTCTGAAATAATTGAGAAGATTTTGCATACTGATTACGTGGAAATGGCAGGCATCAATGAGTTCGAGATTATCCGTAAGAATTTGCGTGATTTGATTAAGTACATTATTGTTGAAGGCTATAAGTACGATACAAATTTTGCGGATGACATTCTTTCCGTAGATTGGAAGGATGCGGAACTGGAAAACGATGATTTGCAAAACTACAAGGCAAAAGCTGAGTTTTATGTGCGTAATCATCTTGATCATATTGCTATTTATAAATTGCGTAAGAATAAACCTTTGAATAGCAATGACCTTGCGGATTTAGAGGATATCCTTTGGAGTCAAGTTGGTACGAAGCAAGATTACATTGCGGAGTATGGCGAGAAGCCTTTAGGGGAATTTGTCCGTGAGATTGTAGGCATGGATATGAACGCTGCTAAAGAAGCTTTTGCAGAATTTTTGAATGATACTTCTCTAGATAGCAGGCAAATTTATTTTGTGAATCAGATTGTAGAATACATCGTACATAACGGAATTTTGAAAGATCTTTCCGTTTTACAAGAAGCACCTTTCACTGATAGAGGTAGCGTTGTAGATGTGTTTACTGATTTAAGCGTGTGGATGAAGATTCGCAATGCTATCGAAAAAGTAAATGCCAATGCAGTAGCATAAAAAATAAAACGAGTAAGAGATTCTCTCTTACTCGTTTTTTGTTTGCTTATAGCAATTTTTAATTAGAATTTAACGGTAACGCCCATCTGTACGCCTTTAGCTTTCATTTCAGCGTCATCTGCCAACAAATCTTTGTACTTGCCGTTGTAGTAGGACAAGTTCAGTTCGATGTTGTTAAAGAGCGGTTTGGTAATACCAATTTCGTAAGCAGTGCTTTTAGTACCTACGCCAATATTGCCCCAAACGGTGAAGAGCAGGGGAATATCGATGTGTGCTTGCAAACCTGCGTGTGCAGAATTTTTCTTTTTGCCACCAAAATCGGTGTCAGCTTCTGCGCCCAACCAACCTGCATAAGCAGAAACGTTGGGAAGCACTTGGTACATCAAGTTAAATTGTTGAGCAGTAAGGTTGCCTTCACTACCTTTGAATTTGTCGTAGTTGTAGTTAACTGCCATACGTTTGCCAATACCAACAGTTGCGCCGTAGTAAGCACTGTCAGATTTGGACATTTTGTAGTTGCCACCTTTCAGACTGGAGGGGAAAGTAATGCCTGCGTCGATTGCGAATTTGCCTGCATCATAATTTTTCAACGGAGCAGCGAAAGCGCTAGTGCTAAAGCAAGCGGTCATAATTGCTGCTGCGGTTAAAGCTGCATAAAATTTTTTCATAATAAATCACTCCTTTATAAAGAGTATTTTATCACAAGAAAAATCTATTGCAAGAATTAGCTTGGGTACAATTTTGGGAAAGGCTTGTAAATTTCCTAAAAAGATAGGATAATTAAAACGTATTACTATGAGTGAAGGCGGATATGATGAGCGATAACAATAAATTTTTAAAGGGTACGCTTATTTTGGCTGTGTCTAGCGTCGTTGTAAAAGTCATCGGCTCTTTGAACTGGATTATCCTGTCACAAGTTTTAGGTGGCGAAGGCATTGGCTTATACCAAATGGGCTTCCCCATTTATTTGATGGCGATTACAGTTTCCAGTGCAGGTATTCCCGTAGCAATCTCCATTATTACTGCGGAAAAACTTGCCAATAAAGATTACCGTGGCGCCAAAAGGGTTTTTAGTGTTTCTCTAAGATTACTTTTAATAAGTGGTTTAGTGTTTTCTTCAGCACTGTTCTTTGGGGCAGGCTGGTTAATTGAAAATCAATATATTCGTGACGCCAGAGCATATTATTCTATCATCGCACTGGCTCCGGCGGTGTTTTTCGTAACTTTCCTGGCTAGCTTCCGTGGTTATTTGCAAGGTTGGCAAATCATGACACCTACTGCTGTCTCCGAAGTTGTGGAACAGCTCATGCGCGTAATTACCATGCTCGTTTTTGCAGATATGTTCTTGCCTTACGGTTTGGCTTATGCTGCGGGCGGTGCAAGTATGGGCGCAGGCGTAGGTGCGTTTTGTGCGTTGCTTGTTCTTATTTGGTTCTACGCTCGTTTGAAACGTAAATTCCAAGAAGAGATTAACGCCCAAGACGACAGCGCTCCTGTGGAATCTGCTGGTAGCATTATCAAACGCTTGTTGAAGTTGGCGTTGCCTGTTTCATTGTCCAGCTTGATGCTTCCCATCGGTGCGAACCTTGACCTTTTAATCGTGCCTCAACGTTTGGAAGTAGCAGGTTTTGACGTGCGTGTTGCTACAGAATTTTTCGGTTACCTTACCGGTATGGCAGTGCCTCTCGTAAATTTGGCTACCATCTTTACGGCGGCAATGACTATTAGTTTGGTGCCTGCAATTTCTGAATCTAGAGCTTTAGATGATTTCGCTGCCATTCGCGACAAAATTCGTATTGGTTTTAGGGTTGCGATGATTATTAGCTTCCCCTGCTTTGTGGGTTTATTCTTCTTGGCAGAAAAGGTTGCTGCTTTAATTTACAATGCTCCTGGTGCAGCAGGTGCCATCCAAACGATGAGTGCAGGCATTTTGTTCTTAGGCTTGCACCAAATTAGTACAGGCATCCTGCAAGGCTTGAAGCATACTGCTATTCCCGTAATCAATATGGTGATTGCAGGCGTGGTTAAAGTAGTGCTTAGCTGGTGGCTCACTGCTATTCCTGAACTTGGAGTAAAAGGTGCGGCTTTGGCTACCGTGGCAGATTTTGCCGTGGCGGCGCTTATCAATATGGTTTTCATTTATAAATTCACTGGCTTCTGTATGACTTTTGGTAGTGTGGCGAAACCCTTGCTTGCTTCTACCATTATGGGTGGCGTAATTTTCGTAGTGCTTCATTTTACAGAAAATCTTGGAGCGTGGGCGATTTTCTTCGCTATGGCGGCAGCAGTCCCCACTTATGCGGTGTCCCTTTTGGCTTGTGGTGGTTTACGTGAAGAAGATCTGGAACGTATTCCTTTCATTGGTCGCAGAATTTTAGCCTTAGGTCAACGTCTTGGCATATTTTAAGAAACAAAAAGAGCGTTAATCTGAAAAGATTAACGCTCTTACTTTTTTAGTAGCTAATTATTTGCCGAGAATCATAGCGGTCAAATCCATAGGATCAACAATTTTGCCGTCTTTGTAAACGCGCATGTTGCCGCTTGCGATTTCGTCGATGAGGATTACTTCATCGTTGTTGTAGCCAAATTCGAATTTGATGTCATAAAGGTCAAGACCTTTTTTAGCCAATTCGTCAGCTACGATGCGGGTGATTTTCAAGGTTTGAGCTTTCATGCTTTCGAACATTTCACGGCTCATAACACCCAATGCTTCCAAACCTTCGCAGGTTACCAGCGGGTCACCTTTTGCGTCGTTTTTGAAGGTGCATTCTACATAACCGCCGGGCAATTCAGTACCGTCAGTAATGTAATCGCCATAACGACGAATGAAGCTGCCGGTTGCTTTCAAACGGCAGATAACTTCCAAGCCTTTACCGAAAACTTTTGCAGGAAGAACTTCCATGGTAGCTTCTTCTACGTTAGCAGATACATAGTGGGTTTTAATGCCAGCTTCTTTGAGAACTTCAAAGAAAAGGATAGAAGTTTCCAAGTTTGCTCTGCCGATGCCTTCGATGGTGAGGCCTACAGTGTTTTCGCCCGGATCAAAAACGCCGTCTTTGCCGGTGCAATCATCTTTAAATTTCAACAGTACGTTACCGTTTTCCAATTGGTAAACGTCTTTGGTTTTGCCAGAATAAAGTTTTTCCATTTAACACAACTTCCTTTCGTTGTTTTATAAAACTGTTCCATAGAAATATTACCACAAAGTTTTTTATAGCTCAACAATTTTTTATCTGATATTTTTCTGAATTTTTCAGAGAATGTTCGGGTTTTCAAAAACTGTTTACAATTTGAAATGTGAAAATATTATATAATGCAGGTAGGATATAAAGGAGGCTTGATATTATGTTGAAAAAGGCCGTTTATAATAGAGAAGATTTTTTGAAGCTTAACAATCTGCCGCAACGTTTACGCATTTGGGCAGAAGACACCGAGCTGGAAGATTTTGTTCGTGACGAGGCGTTTTATCATAGGGATTTACCTCGTAAAGCACCGATGGCGTTGAAGCCTTTGAAGGTTGCTGTAATTGGTAGCGGTCCTGCAGGTTTGGGTTGTGCTGATCAATTGCGTAGGCTTGGCTACGATGTGACTGTCTTCGAGCGGGACGATAGACCCGGCGGTCTCTTGATGTATGGAGTTCCTAATATAAAATTGCCCAAAGATTTACTGATGGACAAGATTATGGACTTGCAAGCGCAAGGCGTAAAGTTCGAACTTAATTGGGAACTGAATTCCTCTGAAGATTTTGATAAACTGCAAAAAGATTTTTCTGCAGTGGTTTTGTGTGTTGGTGGGCGCAAGGCAAAAAGTTTGCCCGGTGTTCAAGTAGATAATAAACAAATTTTCCACGCCAAAGATTTCTTGACGGAAGTAACCAAGGATATGCTTAACGGAACTGAGGTGGCGAACCTTAAAGGTAAAGACGTGGTAATCATTGGTGGCGGCGATACCGGTGTTGATTGCGCGGCTATCGCAATTGCTCAAGGTGCGAGAACTGTTCATCAACTGGAAATGCAAGACTGTGATGCAACTGCCAATAGCGCTAGAGACAATTTGTGTAACATTGTCATTGGCGATTACACCATCTCTTATGGAACCATGATGAAACGTTTGCTTCGTGATGAAGAAGGCAAGCTGAAAGCAGTGGAAATTGCTCAAGTGGAATGGCGCAGTGAAAGAAGTGGTGCGTTGCCTGATGCTATGGAAGTTCTTGGCAGTGAAAAACTTTTGCGAGCACAAGTGTTGATTCTGGCTCTGGGCTTTAGCGGTCCGGAAGATGAAATTTTTGAAGCTTGTGGCGTAAAACGTTCTCCCGCAGGAATGCTTGCTGATGGTGGCGAATACTTTACCACCAGTAAAGAAGGCGTCTTCGCTGCCGGTGATGCCCGTCGTGGAAGTGGCATTGTAGCGTGGGCATTCACCGAGGGTCGTAACGCTGCTATGAAATGTGCTGAATACTTGTGCAGATAAAGAAAATAAATACTAAAAATTATAGGAAGTTGCCTATTTAAATGGTAGGCAGCTTCCTTTTTTGACATAATAGCGTCCTTCGTGTTAAAATCATTAGGTTATAACAGGAGGATAGATATGTTATCTAAAAAATTGCAACACTGCTTAGGCATCCTGCTCTGCGTCATGCTGGCAGTTCCCTTTTTGGTAGGCTTTGATAAAGCTAAAAAAGTTACCGTAATTAGTGATGAGATTACTTACGTTGAACAAAACGTACCTATGAATGTGGAATACATTTATGATGAAAACGTTGCTAAAGGCATCGACACTGTAGAAGTAGAAGGTAAAGTTGGTAGAGAACGCGTTGTCTATAAGACTTATGTTGCTGCTGACGGTAGTACTAAAGCTAAGGTGATGAATCGTGAATGTTTGGTAGCACCTATAACAAAAGTTGTACGTGTGGGCACCGCTCCCAGCGTAAAAACTAAGGACGGCTTTAAACGTTATAAAAAGAAAATGACCGTACAAGCTACTGCGTACTGGACTCATGATCCTGTAGATGCAAGCGGTACTGGTATTGCTTATGATGGTACTCCGGCAGTTCCCTATAAAACTATCGCCGTAGATCCTAAAGTTATTCCCTTGCAATCCCAAGTTTATATTCCTGGCATTGGCCAAGTTAGAGCTAACGATACCGGTAGTGCTATTAAAGGAAAAATCATAGATATTGCAATGGATAGCCGTAACGCTGCTTGGGACTGGGGCAGACGCAACATCGAAATTTATATTTTAGACGAAAAATGATTTAGAAGTGAGGAACAAACTTTGCTGAAAGAAGTTCTTGTTGTAGAAGGCAAAATGGATACTGTTGCCATTAAAAAGGCATTGGAAGCAGATACCATTGAAACTGGTGGCTTTACTCTTGCACCCCACACCTTGCGTCAAATTGCAGCGGCTTACGAAAAACGTGGCATCATCATTTTGACTGACCCTGATGGTGCAGGTGAGCGTATTCGTAAGTTTTTGACAGAGCGTTTCCCTAACGCAGGTCAAGCCTTTATTCCTAAAGTGCAAGCTACCGCTAACAATGATGTTGGTATCGAGCAAGCTCAACCGGAAGCAATCTTGGCAGCATTGGCAAAAGTTCGCCATCACGAATACAAGCCTAACCAAGAATTTACTATGCAAGATTTGTTTAAAAACGATTTGAACGGAAGCGAAGCAGCAGTTGCTCGTCGTGATGCCCTTGGTGCAGAATTGGGCATTGGTTACGGTAACGCTAAACGCTTTTTGGAACGTTTAAATCATTACGGCGTAACTCGCGTTGAATTTGAAGTCGCATTGGCAAAGATAGGAGAATAAATTTATGCAGCATCCCGTAATTGCATCTCCCCAAGTTACGAACCACATCCTGCACAAGTTTAAATTGCGTGCGGATAAAAAATTGGGGCAAAACTTTTTAATTGATGAAGATATTGTTCGTCGCATTGTGGAAGCGGCAGAACTTACGACCGAAGACACCGTTTTAGAAGTTGGCCCCGGTATTGGCACTCTTACCCAAGGTTTGGCAGAAAGTGGTGCTCAAGTAGTAGCCGTAGAATTGGACAAACGCTTGCTTCCCGTACTGGATACTACCCTCGAAGGCTACGACAATGTACGCATTGTACCTGGAGATATTTTAAAAGTTGATATTATGAAAGAAGTTGGCACTGAAAATTTCAAATGCTGCGCTAACTTGCCTTACTATATTACAACTCCCATTATTTTTGCGATTTTGGAAAAACGCTTACCCATGGAACGCCTTGTTGTCATGGTGCAAAAAGAAGTGGCAGAACGTATGGCGGCGAAACCCGGTGGTCGTGATTACGGTGCACTTTCCGTAGCAATTCAATATTACACTGAACCGGAAATTGCTTTCATCGTACCGCCTACTAGCTTTATTCCTGCTCCTGCAGTAGATAGCGCAGTAATCGTGTGCAAACGTAGGGCGAAACCTCCCGTGGAAGTTTGTGACGAAGCATTGTTCTTTAGAGTTGTAAAAGCTGCTTTTTCCTTGCGTAGAAAAATGCTCAACAACGCGCTGAAGAATATGGGAATTAACGGTGAAAAGGTTGCACAATGGTGCGAGCTTGCCGGCATTGACGGTAAACGCCGTGGTGAAACTTTAACTTTAGAAGATTTTGCTGCGTTGACTAATACTTTTAACCAAATTAAATAAAAGTAAAGATTATGCTAACTTTGAGACTGGCTTTGCCAGTCTCTTTTTTAATTGTTGTGTTTAAATATTGAGTTAAAGGAAAATGTATATAATTTGTGAAATAATTGTTATAATGCTAACGTCTATGTTTGTCTATTTAAAAAGAGAAATTTTTTGAGAGGTGTAATATTATGAAAAAACATTTATTGGCTTTGAGCGCAGCTGCTGTATTGCTGGCTCCTAATGCTGTAGGTGCAGAAGGCTTCTCCATCAACGAATGGTCCGCAGAAGGCTTCGGTATGGGCGGTGCTCGTATGTTTGCTGAAAACGACGCAGCTAACATGGCGTTTAACCCTGCTTCCTTGACTAAAATTAAAGGCGAAGTTGCTAAAATTTCTGCAACTTACATCAGCCCGCACGGCAAGTATGAATGTTATGATGCTAATGGAAATATTCTTGAATCTGGTCATAATAGAGTTCATCCTGCTTGGGCTCCTGGTTCTTACTATGTAAAACAAATGAATGATAAAGAATGGTTGGGCTTTGGTGCTTACAGCCGTTTTGGTAACTCCTGTCAATTTGAACCTGGTTCTTTGCCTGGCTTTAATAATACTAGTTCCAAACTTAATGGTATGAGCATTGGTGTTAACTACGCAAAAAAATTGGATAGCAAATGGTCTGCTTCTTTAGGTGCGGAAGTGAATTATGCGTGGTTGCAAATTGATAAAACCGTACCGAACGGCAAAAAGTTACCTGCTGGTATGCTTGGCATAGAAGGTGTGCCTACTGATACAATGATTTCTGTATCTGGCAAAATGCAAACTGAAGGTGAAAGCTATGCTCTCGGTTGGAATGCTGCTGCCAACTATGCTTTTGATGACAAAAATGAAATGGGTATCGTTTATCGTAGCGCTGTAAACCACTCTATGGAAGCAAATGTCAGAGCTGATGGTTTGTTTGATGTTTTGTTCCACAATCCTACCGAAGCTTATGCGTGTGTAACTTTGCCTGAAAGTGTTATGATTGGCTATGGTCATAAATTTAACGACAAAACCCGTGTAGAACTGAACGGTACTTGGACTCGCTGGAGCCGTTTTAATTCTATGGATATTTCCTTCAATGGTGGCGAACCTCATAAAGATGCGAAAAATTGGAAAGATGGTTGGCGCTATGCAATTGGTGTAGAACATAAACTGAGTGATAAATACTCCTTGTTGGCTGGTGCTGCTTATGATGAATCCGGCATTCCTGACTTTAGCTTAAGTGATCCGTCTGGAACTGAAGGTGCGGACTTTATGGTTCCCACTGGTACTAGAACTACCTTCACCATTGGTACCCAATACCATGATGAAAAACAAACTTTGGCATTGTCTATTGGTTATATGAAAGTTGGCGATTTGAGCATCGAAGGTGATGGTCTGAACTATGCTGCAGCAAAAATGCACGACTCCTACACTAAATTGGTATCCATCTCCTACCAATACAACTTCTGATTTAATCTTTAAAGGCGTTCCTTATGGAACGCCTTTTTCTTATGCAAGGCTCCCTCTTGAGGGAGCTGTCGGCGAAGCTGACTGAGGGGGTAACGTACTACTTTCTTGCTCCTCAACCTTTTTTGCGATATAATAAATTCTAATACTATAAATATTTTTAAATGATATTTAAGGAGAGCAATATGGCTGTTATATTTTATTTGAGCGGCAGTGGCAATAGCCTGTACGCTGCAAGGCAGCTTGCTGAAAAATTAGAAGATTGTAGATTAGAAACCATTGGTAGTTATTTGCGTAAGCCTTACGATGTAAATGACGAAGTTGTTGGCATTGTGAGTCCTGTGTATTGTTTCGCTCTGCCGCCGATGATGGCAAAGTTTTTAGAAAAGCTTAAAGCTAAACCTAGTTACTGTTTTGGCGTGGTAACTATGGGTGGTAATCAAGGTCGTGCTTTAAAACAAATGAGCGATGCTTTGGCTGCGAAGAAGATTACATTGAATTACGCACAAACAGTGCTGATGCCGGATAACTTCTTTGGTATTCCCCAAGAAAAGCGTGTAGAGCAATTAAAGGCTGCAGAATCTGTCATTGCAAAATTTGCAGAAGAAGTTGCTGAAAGAAAAGCAGATGTTGCTTCCGTAAAAGAAGCGATGCTTTGGAAACTGTTTGGCACGTCTGCGAGCTGGTGGTATCTCAAAAATAGATTAAAGTTTGACAATATGACCGTTGACGCTACTAAATGCGTAAGCTGTGGTATCTGTGCAGAAGTTTGCCAAATGGAAAACATTACTATGGTTGATGGCAAGCCTACCTTTGGCAATAATTGTGCAAGTTGTTTAGGTTGCTTCCATTGGTGTCCGCAAAGTGCTATTAGCGCAGGCAAGCTCACCTTGGATAATGATAAACGTTATGTAAATCCCAATATAAATTTATAAATGATGAAAGGGGAAGAATAATGAAAACTTATAATCCTTTTAGCGAAGAAATGTTAGCAGAACTTCAAGCTGCTCTTGGTGCGGAAAATGTTTGGACTGCTGCTGATAAACTTGACCAATATAAAACTGACGAAGAAACTGACCCGAAAAAATTCCACATGCCTGAAGCTGTAGTGCTTCCTGCAAGTGCAGAAGAAGTTGCTGCAGTTGTAAAACTGTGCAACAAATATAATGTGCCTGTAACCGTTCGTGGTGGCGGTACCAGTTTGGCTGACGGTGCTATCCCTGTTTGCGGTGGTATCGTACTCTTGACTGAACGCATGAACAAAATTATCGAAATGAACACTGAAGCTATGTATATGATTGTTGAAGCTGGTGTTCGCACTATCGACATTCAAAAAATGGCTAACGAAGCAGGCTTCCTTTATGCAGGTGACCCTTGCAGTGCTGAAAGCTGCCAAATCGGTGGTAACCTTGCAACCAACGCAGGCGGTAACAAAGCAGTTCGTTATGGCGTAACTCGTAACCAAGTTTATTGTCTGGAAATGGTAACTCCTACTGGTGAAATTGTAGAAGTTGGTGCACGTTTGAAAAAATGCAGCACCGGCTACTGTATGGAACAACTGGTAATGGGTAGTGAAGGTACTTTGGGTATCATTACCAAAGCTACTTTGAAACTTTTGCCAATGGCTCCGTACCGCTTCGATATGTTGGCAGTATTTGACGAACCGCAAAATGCAATTGACGTAGTTCCTAAACTTATCAAAGCTGGTGTAAACCCTACCAGTATCGAATACATGGATAACTCCTATGTTCGTAGCACTGCTGACTATCTTGATTTCAAAGCAGCCCCTCACTATGAAGATGGTATTTATGTAATCATCACCGTTGAAACCTACAACGAAGATGAACTTGATATGAAAATGGAACAACTTAACGATTTGTGCGAAGAAGCTGGCGCTGTTGACGTTCTTGAAGCAGATGACCGCATCTGGAGCATGCGTCGTAACTGCCAAGAATCCGTGCGTCTTATCAGCCTTGTTTCCTTGACTGATGATATCGTTGTTCCCGTAGATAAAATTGCTGATACCATTAAAAAGATTATGGAAATCGACGCTAAATATCCGTTCCCCGTTCCTGCAAAAATTAACGCACACGTTGGAGACGGTAACTTGCACGTAGTACTGTGCAAAGGCGATTTGAGTGACGAAGATTGGGAAAAACACGTACACGATTTCCACAACGAAGTTTATGCTTATGTTTATGAACTTGGCGGACGTATGGCTGGCGAACACGGCATCGGTGCTAAAAAGCTTGGCTACATGGAAGAGTTCACTCCTGCAGCAGAACTTGATTTGATGAAGAAAATTAAGCTGGCTTGGGATCCCAACTTAATTCTCAACCCCGGTAAAATTTTCAATATGTAATATTTCAAAGTATAAGGAGCAGAAAGATGAGTACATTCGCAAAAGTTCTGTTGGCGACCGACTTAACGCCTCAGTCCGACAATCTTACCGAGTGTCTGTTCAGCCTTTGCCCCGACACGGAAACCGAAGTGGTTTTGGCGCACGTTTTTGATGATGACGATGACGCCGACCCTGACGGTAGTAACTATAAAAAAGTTAACAGTCGTTTGGAAGGGTATAAAAATGATTTGGAACAGGCAGGCTATGAAGAGGTAACTATTGTTACTCCTGTTGGTGACGAGCCTTTTGAAGCAATTTGTGACGCTGGTGAAGAACACGAAGCAGATTTGCTGATGGTTGCTTCCCACGGTAAGGGTTTCTTGAAAAGCACCCTTATGGGCAGCACAACCTTTGATTTGGCGCGCGCTACAACTTTGCCCTTGTTTATCAGTAAGGAAGATAACAAGGATGCTTCCAAACTTTTAGATACCATTCTTATTCCTACAGACTTTTCCCAAAAATCCTTGGACTGCCTCAACGTAGTGCGTGGTTTACGCGAATACATTGGTAACGTAATTTTTGTTCACGTCATCGAACGTTATCGCAGTAAAGAGGAATATAAAGAAAAGTACGGTAACGCAAGACTCTTTTTGCAAGAGCTGGTGGACGAACTGAAAATCTTTGGTATTAAAGCAGATTATCGCATTGGTCGCGGTGCTGCTTCCAAA
This sequence comes from Phascolarctobacterium sp., assembly GCA_045123075.1. Classification (GTDB taxonomy): domain Bacteria; phylum Bacillota; class Negativicutes; order Acidaminococcales; family Acidaminococcaceae; genus JAHHUH01. The sequence goes on from JBGVIJ010000075.1 coordinate 48,978, forward strand.
GAAATCGTACACGCTTCTCGCCAAGAGCACGCAAGTTTGATTATCATTGCCAAGACTGGTGCAGGTCTTGTTAAAGGCTTGGTAATGGGCAGTACTGCTCAAAACGTAGTCCTTAATTCTACTTGCGGTATTCTGCTTTTGCCGGCAGAAGATGCTCTGGATGATTGATGTAAAATTTTTAACATTTTTTCAAAAAGTTCTTGACTTTACAAATAAAAGCCCGTATAATACTACTTGCAGTTGTTTTACTGCAAGTACGTATGTACTGGCACAAAATTGAAAATTGATTAAAGTTTTCAACCTGGAGAGATGACCGAGCGGTTGAAGGTGCACGCCTGGAAAGCGTGTGTACGTGATAAGCGTACCGAGGGTTCGAATCCCTCTCTCTCCGCCACTTAAAAACGTGCCGCACATAAGCGGCTTTTTTATTTCTCTGTAGAATCGTGAGGCCGGGTCCTGCGCAATGGTAGCCCGTGAACCAGGTCAGGATCGGAAGGTAGCAGCCTTAAGCGGATACTATCATGTGCCGCAGGGGTGCCCGGTTTCACGATTGTGCAGAGAATTTTTTATGCATCGCATTTGTGCGGTGCTTTTTTTATTATGGCGCCCCTTTAGGGGAGCTGGCGCCGTAGGCGTCTGAGGGGTTTATAATATTGCTTGTAGAAAAATTACGAGATTTATAATATAATTATAAGGATTATAAGACTTTTCTATGAAAGGAGCTGTTCCCTATGGCTTATGTAGCGTTATACCGCAGATGGCGTCCTCAAGATTTTGATACTCTTGTAGGTCAACAAGCTGTAAAAACTGCTTTGACCAATGCATTGGCAAGTGGCAGGATTGCTCACGCTTATCTTTTTGCCGGACCTCGCGGTACAGGCAAGACCAGTACAGCGCGCATTTTAGCTAAGGCGCTTAACTGCGACCAGGGGCCTACTGCACATCCTTGTGGTGAGTGCGTAAACTGCGAGCGTATTACCGCAGGCACTTCCATGGACGTGTTTGAAATCGACGCAGCTTCCAATCGTGGTATTGAAGAAATAAAAACTTTGCGGGAACAACTTGCTTTTGCTCCTGTAAATGGCAGGTACAAAGTTTATATAATCGACGAAGTGCACATGCTGACAACGGAAGCTTTCAATGCACTTTTGAAAACTTTGGAAGAACCGCCTGCTCACGTAATTTTTATTCTGGCAACTACTGACCCGCACAAGATTCCTGCGACCATTCATTCTCGCTGTCAACGTTTTGACTTCCGTCGCGTAACCGTGGAAGAAATTACTGACCATTTGGCGATGATTGCAGAACGCAGTAGTATCAACGCTGATAGGGAAGCCTTGCGTTTAATTGCTATTCAGTCTGAAGGCGGTATGCGTGATGCTCTTAGCTTGCTTGACCAATGCGGTGTTATGGGTGAACAGGTTACGGCTACTACCGTACGTGAAGTTCTAGGCATTGTAGGGCGCGAAACTTTGCGCGAACTTGTTCAAGCAATCGGTAAGCAAGATTTGTCTGCAACTTTAGAGAAGCTAAACTTCCTTTTAGAACAAGGCAAAGATGTGCGCCAAGTTTTGACGGAGTTGGCAGAATACTTGCGTGCTTTACTTTTGTATAAAGCAGCACCGTCTTATCAAGAAGTTTACTTGACTGATACAGCAGAGGCTTTAGCGGAAAGCGCGCCTCTCTTTACAAATGATAGATTGTTGGCGGCGGAAGAACGCTTGCACGCAGGCTTAGGTGAACTGCGTTGGACTGTACGTCCTCGCATTACCGGCGAACTGTGCTTGTTCGATTTGTGCCGTCAAGAAGGTAGCACTCTTGCTGCCTTGACTGCTCGTGTTGAGCAATTGGAAAAACAAGTTGCAAATGGAGTGAGCGTTCGCTATGCAGAAGCTTCTGCAAAAATTGAAAGTAGCGTTCCAAAACCAAAAGCTGCTTCCCAAGTTGAACAAGCAGTTCCCAAAATGGAAATACCTGTTCAAAAAGTAGAAGAGTCTCCGAAAATCGAAGTTCCCTCTCAAAAAGTGCAGGAAGCTCCAAAATTTGTAGCGAAGCCTGTAGAAAAACCACAAGCTCCTAAAACACAAACTTTGCAATCTGCTTTGCAAGATTTGCCTAAAGCGCAGGCGCAAGTTGTAGAAGTGGAAGAATTCGGTGGAGACTTTGCGACCGGTGAAGAATATTGGAAGAAAGCTCTGGAATATCTTACCGCAGAAAAGAAAATCGCCATGGTATCCTGTGCCAAAGGCGGTAAAGTAGTAAGTTTTATCAACGGCACTTTGCAAGTTGGCTTTAAAGCTGCGTTCCAATGTGACCGTATGAATAAAGATGATTACAGGAAGGCTTTTGAGGACGTGCTCTTGAAAATTGCAAGACAGTCCATTAGGCTGGAATGTGTTGTCCCCGGTGCAACAAAACCTGCGGCAAAAGTGCAGGCTAAAGCTCCTGTTCAACAAGAACAGGCTCCCGCTCTTCAAGCAGATTTAAATAATGTGCCTGATGCGGTGAAGAAAGCTCATAATGTTTTTGGTGGCACCCTACAAGAATTGTAAAAATTAATTTTTAAATTTTAAGGAGGATTTTATTATGTTTCCTGGTGGCGGCATGGGTAATATGCAAGCAATGATGAAAAAAGTTCAAAAAATGCAAAACGATATGTTGAAAGCACAAGAAGAACTTAAAAAACGTACTGTAGAAGCTACTGTTGGTGGTGGCGCTGTAACCGTTGTAGTTAGCGGTCGCAAAGAATTGGTTTCCATTAAAATCAATCCGGACGCTGTAGATCTTGAAGATATCGAAATGTTGGAAGATATGATTGTTTCCGCAGTTAACGACGGTATCCGTCAAGCTGACGAAATGTCCGAAAAAGAAATGGCTAAAATTACTGGCGGCATGAAACTGCCCGGTATGTAATATGGCAAGAATGATAAGGCCTTTGGCAAATCTGCACGAGCAATTGCGCCGTTTACCGGGCATTGGCTCCAAGACTGCCATGCGCCTTGCCTATCATATCATTGATATGTCGGAAGAGGATGTGCGTCGTTTGGCGCAAGCCTTAACCAATGCCAAGGAGCAAATTCATTACTGCCGTTCCTGTTTTAATTTGACAGACGGCGATGTATGTGAAGTGTGTGCTGATCCTACACGCGACAAGTTTACCGTATGCGTTGTAGAACAGCCTCAAGACATTGCTGCCATGGAGCGTAGTAGGGGCTATCACGGTCTGTATCACGTTCTGCACGGTGTGCTTTCTCCTTTAGATGGTATTGGCCCTGACAATCTGCGTATTCGCGAATTATTCCAACGTCTGCAAAAGGAAAGTGTCAGTGAAATTATCATTGCCACTAATTCTGATGTGGAAGGCGAAGCTACTGCCACTTATTTGGCGCAGTTGTTAAAGCCTGTTGGAATTAAGATTAGTCGTATTGCTCACGGTTTGCCCGTTGGTGGCGACTTGGAATATGCAGATGAAGTAACCTTGTCCCGCGCTTTGGAAAATAGGCGCGAAATGTAAAGAGGTAGGGGTTAAAATGGATGAAGTAATGAAAATTGCTAAAGATGTATGGAACTCTGTAAGCTCCATTGATTTTAGTGGTATCTGGAACACTATTAGTTCTTTGATTTCTTCTGATTCTTTGGGCGAAGTTGGTGCTTCCTTGGGCAAAATCGGGGATGTTGGGGATTTGACTTCCTTTTGGCCTTACATCGTTGGCTTGTTATTAATCTTATTTGTTGTGCAGTTGTTTGAACTGCCTTTTCAACTTGTTTGGAATGGGTTGGTAGGTGCAGCTATGCTGTGGCTTATTAATCTTGTTGGTGGATTTGTTGGTTTTGGGTTGAAGATTACTGTCATTAAAGCGCTTATTGCAGGGTTCTTTGGGATACCCGGTGCTCTAGCCATAGTGCTTTTTGAAATTTTTGGTTAAAAACTTACAAAGAAAAGAGGGGACGCTTTATGTGCGCAATGCCTAAAGCTTTGACCATTGCTGGTAGTGATACCAGCGGTGGCGCAGGTATGGAAGCCGATTTAAAAACTTTTCAAGAGCTGGGTGTATATGGTATGACAGCTCTGACCGTTATTGTGACTATGGATCCTCACAATAATTGGTTCCACAATGTTTATCCTGTTGAAATGCACATCATTGAAAAGCAACTGGAAACTATTTTGGATGGTATCGGTATCGATGCTATGAAGACCGGTATGCTTGGTAGTGCCGACTTGGTAGAACTGGTGGCAAAAAGTATTGATCGCTACAACCTGAAAAATGTAGTTATTGATCCTGTTATGGTTTGCAAAGGTATCGATGCTATTATGGTACCTGATGCTGCAGCTGCCATTAAAAAGTATTTAGTAAAACGTGCTGACGTGATTACTCCTAATACCATTGAAGCTGCTTACTTGGCAGATATGCCTAAAGTGAATAGCCTTGATGAAATTAAGGAAGCAGCAGGTCGCATTAAAGAATTGGGCGCGAAATGCGTAGTCATCAAAGGTGGCGAACGTATGGAACGCGACGAAGCGATAGACGTTTTCTATGACGGCAAAGAATTTAAAGAAATGTCCGCTAAGAAAATCTATCCTTCTTACAACCATGGTGCAGGATGCACTTATTCTGCAGCAGTTACTGCAGGCTTGGCAAATGGTTTGGCAGTGGAAGATGCTGTGGCGCAAGCGAAAGCGTTTATCACTGAGGCACTTCGTCATTCATTTAAGTTGAATGAGTTTAGTGGTTGTACTGATCATTCTGCTTACAAAAAAAGTTTATAAGTTATTTGTAATTGAGCGTTCCGCATTTTGCGGAGCGCTTTTTACATATTTATCACCTTTGTTGGGCAGGATATTTTTTCTAAAACGTAGAAAAAGTTTTATAAGATATGTATAATATTGAACGTAGGTGTTTAAAATGGCTGATATGAACAGATTAATGGAACGACTTTACGAAAAATTACATAGGCGTCCTGCCGGAATTGATAGACTGGACAGATTGTGGGAAGCAGCCGTGCTTATTCCTATTGTCAAAACGGAAGCTGGTCCTGCAGTTTTGTTCGAAGTGCGTGCGAAAACTTTGAAACGTCAACCTGGAGAAATTTGTTTCCCAGGAGGTAAGTACGAATGTGCAGATAACAGCTTTGAGCGTACTGCTATTCGTGAAACTTGCGAAGAACTTGGCTTGCAAACTCAGGATATTGAAATTTGTGGTGAGCTTGATTCCCTTGTAACTCATATGGGGCCAATCATTCATCCTTTTGTAGGCTTGCTTCATAATCACCAAGAGATTACTTTTAATCCTGACGAAGTAGAAGAAGTATTTACTGTGCCTTTAGAATGGTTCCTTAATAACGAGCCGATGGTCTGTGGTATGGAAATGGCTGACCGGCCTTTGGATGATTTTCCTTTGGAGCTTGTACCTGGTCGTGATAAAGATTGGCGTTATCGTAAAACCTACAATGTTTATTTTTATAAGTACAACGATTATGTAATTTGGGGTTTGACTGCCAGAATGCTCTTCGCATTTTTGAAACGTTGCAAGCCCGTTTTAAATGAGTTTGCTTAATTGAAAGGTGTTTATTTGATGAAGAAATTACTGAACGGAACTACTATGTGCATTTTGGGCATCTTGGTAGCCGTAGTTTATATAATGATGGGCGGGGGCAAGATTAACGTTGATACTCCCGTTACCAGTCGTCTTGATAAGAGGGAGTTGCTTTCCGGACGCCAAAACATTTTGGTAATGGGCAAGGATTTTCGTGAGGGTGATGGTCCCAACGGTAGAAGTGATGCCTTCTTTATGCTGATGTTTGACGAAAACACCAAAGTCCCCTATTTATTGAACATTCCTCGTGATACCCGCGTGTATATTCCCGGTTATGGTTGGGATAAAATAAATCATTCTTATTCCTATGGTGGCTTTAAACTTACTAAACAAACCATGGAAGAATTCTTAGGTATTAAGATTCACAGACATCTTTTGATTGGTTTTAAAGAGTTTGAAGAAATCATCGATGATATTGGCGGTTTAGATTTCTTGGTAGAAAAAGATATGTATTCCGTTGATAAGAATGATGGCTTTACTGTTGATTTGAAAAAAGGTTTCCAAAACATCAACGGGAAAGAAGCAATCCAGTTTGTGCGCTATCGTGATGAAGAAGGTGACAATGCCCGTATTCATCGCCAACAACGCTTTATCGTAAAAATGTACGAAAAGATTGCTGATAACCTGATGGTTATGTATGTTGACGGGTTGTATCAAAAATTATTGGCAATGCTTGTCAGCGACCTTTCCGTAAGTGATTTGGGACACATTGGTACTGCTCTCTACATTCGTGTGCGTGATGGTGGTTCCGGTGTGAAAATAGAAACTGTCCCCGGTGCGCCCGTTCATCTTAACGAAACTGGTTACTGGGTTCCTGACATGACTGCTTTACGCGCTAAAGTTGCAGAGATGCAAGGCGTGAAGCCTAGTGACAGGGTTGTGGAATCCAGCAGACTTTTTGAAGAAGAGTACAATGCTGCTATGCTTAAAGCTGAAAAGGGTGATTTGTCTGACGAAAGCAAAGCTGCCAAAGATTTAGCACCTAGCATTAGAAGCAGTGAAGTAGAGGCAAAAGCAGGAATAGATACTGCCTTGAAAGCTATTCTCGCCAACGGTGGCAACGAAGATGGCTCTGTAAAAAAGTGATATAATATTTACCACTTTATCTTGTGTGGTAAAAGTTATAATTACCTTAAATATTGTGGGTATTTAGCTTGCATTTTGTATACAAGTTTGTTATACTTAAGGCAATCAAACAGCCCCTCATTTGGCCCTTCTCGCAAGGGCTTTTTTTTTTTTTTTCTATGTTAGCTTTTGAAACCTTTTAAATGAATAGTTAAAAGGCTCTTTATATATATGTAGGAAAGTTTGTGACAGGAATGTGGCAAAAGGAAAAGTGATGTGATAAAATATAAGTTAACTATAGGTTAAATTCGGTATAAATGCTTTTAAGGAGGCTCATTATGCACGACGATATACACGTAATTGTAGATAGCGTTTCTGACGTACAAGATACTGAACTGATGAATCATCCTCGTATGCACGTGCTTCGTCTTATTGCACGTCACGGTAACGAAGAATGGTTTGATGGCGACAGAAGTACCGCTTATCTTTTCGACTTGGTTAAGAAAACCGGTAAACTTCCTGCAACCTCTCAACCGCCCATCGGTCACATGATTGAAATGTATACCGACCTTGTTAAACAAGGCAAAAAAGTTATGGTAATTAACTGCGATAGCGTACTCAGTGGTACTTACCAAACTTGCTGTGTTGCTGCAAAACAAGTTATGGACGAAATTCCCGGTGCTGATATTCGTGTTATTGATAGTAAGGCTGCAGGCTGCTCTATCTGTGGTATGGCAAATGCTATTCTCAAAAAAGTTGAAGAAGGCATTTCCATGGACGAAGCGGAAGCTTATGCTTATGACCTTGTAAAACGCACTAAAACTTACTTCACCTTGGACACCCTTGAATATCTGGCAAAAGGTGGTCGGATTGGTGCGGTTGGTGCGCTTTTGGGTAGTATCTTCGGTATTCGCCCCATTATCCACGTTGTTGAAGATGGTAACATCATTCCTTTTGATAAAGTTCGCACTCGTAAAAAAGCTTTGAAACGTTTGCTGGAAATTGCTAACGAACAAGGCGAACTTGAAGAAATTTTCATTCCTAACGCATTGGTACAAGACGATGCAGAGTACCTGCGTGCGGAAATGGCTGCTAAACATCCTGGCGTACCTATCTGGATTACTCAAATTGGTACCCCGCTTGCTGCGCATCTTGGTCCTGGCGCGATTGGACTGTTTGTGCGTCAAAAAGCGAAGTAGAAAGGTGTTTTAATTATGGATAAAAGATATATTACCGGTAAACAAATTAAGGACATGCTGCTTGGTGCTTACCACAGCTTTGAGAAAAACTATCAAGTTATTAATGACTTGAACGTTTTTCCTGTTCCTGACGGTGATACCGGTACTAATATGATGCATACCATGGCATCTGTTGCTCGCGAGTTAAGCGCAATGAGCGATGACTCCACTGTTGGTGAAGTTGGTCTTGCTGCTGCTAAGAGCGCGATTATGGGTGCACGTGGTAACTCCGGTGTAATTCTTTCCCAATTGTTGCGCGGTATTGGTCGTGGCTTGGCAGGCAAAAATCTTGCTAGCAACAACGAATTAGGTAAAGCTTTCCAATACGGCGTACTCTTTGCGTACCGTAGCGTTTCCCAACCGGTTGAAGGTACTATTTTGACTGTAGCTCGTGGTATTGCGAAAGGTGCTTACACCGCAACTCGTAACTGCGAAGGTTTGGAAGATATCTTCAATGAAGCTATCCGCGTTGGCAAATTGGAACTGGCAGAAACTCCAGAAAAACTTCCTGCTCTTAAAGCTGCTGGCGTGGTTGACGCAGGTGGTCAAGGCTTGATAGCTTTCCTCGAAGGCTGCTTAGCTGGTTTGCGTGGCGAAGACTGCGCAGAAATTAAAGTTACCCAAAAGGCTAACGTAAAAATGCAAGCAGGCGACGAAGAACCTCTCGATTTAGAATTCCCTTATTGCACCGAATTCATCGTTAAAGGTGCAAATGTAGATAAAAAGACTGTTGTGGACGCAATGACCGGTTTCGGCAACTCCTTGATTGTAGCTGTTGTTGAAGACATTGTTAAAGTGCACATCCACAGTAAAAATCCTGGTAACGTGTTGAACACTGCTCAACAATGGGGCACTTTGCACGATATCAAAATTGAAAATATGGTTGACCAACACGAAAACCGTATTTTCTCTGATGATGAAGAAATCATCCAAACTCCTGCTAAACGTGCAGGTGTAGGCATTATTGCCGTTGCTGCTGGTGACGGCGTTGCAAAAATCATGCGTGACTTGGGCGCTGCAGAAATTATTAGCGGCGGTCAAAGCATGAATCCTCCTGTTGAAGATTTCGTTAACGCTATTGAAAATGGTGAATACGAACAATACATTATTCTTCCTAACAACAAAAACATTATCTTGGCAGCAGACCAAGTTAAGAAAATGTTGGGTGATTCCAATGTTAACTACGTATCTACTGCTAACTTGGCGCAAGGCATGGCAGCGCTCTTCAACTTTGATCCTGAATCTAGCATGGAAGAAAACTATGTTGTTATGACTGAAGCTGCTAAATCCGTAACTAGCGGTGCAGTTACCGTTGCTGTTCGCGATAGCGTAGTTAATGGTGTACAAGTTCACAAAGGTGAATATCTTGGTTTGATTAACGACAAAATTTTCTGCACTGGTCTTAGTGTAAAAGCTGTTCTTGACAAAATGCTTGAAGACAGCGATTACGAACTCATCACCCTGTATTATGGTGAAGATATTACTAAAGACGAAGCAGAAGAAATCGTTGAACATCTTGGCGAACTCAACGAGGATTGGGAAATTGAATTGTTCCACGGCGGACAACCTCTCTATCCTTTGCTCATGTCCATGGAATAAAAGAAAACAAAAAGAGGCTCCGCAATCTGCGGAGCCTTTACTGTATTACCTTTAATTTTAGGGGAACTTTATGGAAGAGATTATCTTTTGCATCGTTGTAGGAATCCTTTTGGGATGGTTCGACGTGCTTAGTTATAAAATAAAATTATGGCTGAATAGGTTATCTTTGGCGTGCTTGTATCTTATGCTTATCTGCTTAGGTGCGAAGATTGGCTGCGACAGTAATCTTTTAGCGCAAATAGAAACTCTTGGCAAGCAAGCTTTCATTTTAGGTGGTTGCGCTATACTTGGAACAATGGTGATGTTCTATGTAATCATCAAGCTTTTAGCTCGCAACTTCGACGAAGAGGGGGAAAGCGAATCATGATTTACTCCTTGTTTGTCGCTATTGCAGGCGGTATCTTGTTAGGCTATTTGTGCTTTGATGTAAATGACAAGCCTGCTTTGGATACTACTTTGATGACTGCCTTGAACTTTATGATTTTAGTTGCAGGTATTGAGATTGGTAGTAACCGTAAGTTGATTACCAAAATCTGTACGCCGAAAAATCTTGTACTTGCCCTTGCTCTACCTCTTGGAACCATCATTGGTAGTTTTGCGGGTGGATATTTAAGTAGTTTCATTACCGGTCTTGGTGCTTATGATTCTATTTTAGTGGCAAGTGGTTTAGGTTGGTACAGCTTATCTTCCGTTGTTATTAGTACTATGCACAGTACGGAATTAGGCGCTATCGCCTTTTTCGCTAATATGATTAGGGAAGTTTCTTCCTTTGTTTTGATACCTTTGCTCGCCCGTTGGCATAAGTTAATGTGCATTGCTCCCGGCGGTGCAGCGACAATGGATTCCCTCCTGCCCTTGGTTATTAATTCTGCAGGTATGCATACGGGGATGTTCTCATTTATTAATGGGCTGGTGCTGTCGTTGTTGGTGCCAGTATTTTTGTCGTTGTTGTTGAAATAAGGGGTGATTTTCTATGCCACTTTTGATTGTACGCAATGATATAACAGAGATGGAAGTTGATGCTATCGTCAATACTGCTAACACATTGCCAGTTGTGGGCAGTGGAATTGACAAGGCTGTTTACGAAAAAGCTGGCTGGCACAAACTTCTTGAAGCGAGAAAGGCAATCGGTAAAATTGAAGTAGGTAAGGTTGCTGTAACTTCTGCCTTCAATTTGGAAGCAAAATATATAATTCACGCTGTCGGTCCTAAATGGCAAGGTGGTGCTTATGGTGAAGCAGAACTTTTGGCAGAGTGTTATCGTAATATTTTAAAGACATCTACCAAAGAAAAGTTTAAATCCGTAGCCATACCCTTGATATCTACGGGAAATATGAAGTTTCCTAGAGAAAAGGCTTTCAAGATTGCTAAAGATATTATTGGCAAATATCTGCAAACTCACAATCTTTTAGTGTATCTGGTAGTTTTTGATGTTAGTTCCTTTAAATTATCCGAAGAGTTATTTCAAAAAGTAAGTTCTTACATTGATGAAAAATACGTTGAGGAAATTGAGGAGCAGGAATATCATCCAAGATTTTATGTTCTAAATAAAAGAGAATACTTAAGGGAAGATGCGTTTAGGATTGACAGGCTTGTCTCTACAAATATGTTGGGGCAAGTTGCATCTGCGAAAAGCTGTAGAAGTTTAGATGATTTAATGGAAGAACTGGAAGCCGGTTTTGCAGAAGCTTTGTTCAAATATATAGATGCCAAGGGATTGACTGACCCGCAAGTTTATAAACGTGCTAACTTAGATAGAAAGTTGTTTTCCAAAATAAGAAAAAATAAAAATTACAAGCCTAGTAAAAATACGGCGTTAGCTTTGGCGATTGCCTTGGAGCTTAATCTTGATGAAACCAAAGATTTTATTGGCAAGGCTGGATTTGCTTTAACCCGTAGCAGTAAAACAGATTTAATAGTAGAATTTTTTATAGAACAACATAATTATGACATCTTAGAATTGAACGAAGTGCTTTTTAGATTTGAAGAACCTGTACTTGGTTCAAATGTCGCTTGACGAGCGACCACTCCTTTGCTTAAAAGACCTATACTAAGGTTAACAAAGCAAAGGAGGTTTTCTTTTTATGAAACAATTAACAGAAGTAGTATTTATTTTAGACCGTAGCGGTTCTATGAACGGGTTGGAAAAGGACACAATCGGTGGCTTCAATAGCATGCTTGCCAAACAAAAAGAAGTCGAAGGTGATGTGCTTGTTTCTACCGTTCTTTTTGATGACAAATGCGGAGTGCTCCACGACCGTTTATCCATCCAAAAAATTAATCCGATGACTGACAAGGAATATTATGTGCGTGGTTGCACTGCTCTGCTTGATGCGGTGGGTGGTGCGGTTCATCACATTGGTAACGTTCACAAATACGCTCGCGAGGAAGATAGACCGAGTAAGACTTTGTTTGTTATTATCACTGATGGCATGGAAAATTCTAGCAAGTATTACACCTACGCAAAAGTGAAACAAATGATTGAACGACAACAAGAACGTTACGGTTGGGAGTTTATGTTTTTGGGTGCGAATATGGATGCGATTGGCGAAGCAAGACGGTTCGGTATTAAAGAGCATATGGCAACGGAGTACCTTTGTGATGAAGTAGGTACTGCACTTAATTACGAGGCTGTCAATGAAGTTATGTGTAACGTAAGAGCTTGCAAGGCAATGAGTGCGAGCTGGAAAGAGAAGATTGAAAAGGATGTGGCAAAGAGGAAACGTAAATAATTTAAGAAGATAATCATTAACCGCCATACTGCTCCCGTTCAACAGTGAGACATTTTGTTGGCTACTCGTCACAATCGTTTCACTGGAAGCAGCATGGCGGTTAATTAGTTTTCGTTTTTATGATGAAGTTGTATAATATAAGTAAGATTATAATTTTGCAAAGGTGATATATGAATAGGAAACAATTTAGATGGTTAAAAATGATTTTTACAGGTGCTTCTTTTATAATAGCATTTATATTTAAAAGTGAAATTGATTGGAACAATTTGGGAAATAATGAGTTCAAAGAAAATCTTGTCAATGAATTTGTCTTTAGTATAGCTGTTAGCATTTTTGCTTCTATGATTCTTGTTTGGTTTATTGATGAAATTGAGAAAAATATTCAAGATAAGAAAAATAGAGATGATGAAAAAGCTGCCATTAAACGTTTTGATAAGGTTTTGAGTCTTTATTTAGAGAGGTATATAATTTTATTTTATTGCGTTTCAACTCCTTTATTAAATCGTGATTTTAACTCCGTAGAGATGCCCATGAAGTTTAGTTTAAAAGATATGAGGGATTTGCATTATATGACAACTCTTATAAAGGAGAGTTTTTCGAATAGTTCAGTGGAAGCATTTTTGCAATCCGAATTACAATTAAGAAAAGAAATTATTTCAATTACTGAAAAGTATAGTTTTGAGTATTATCCTAAGTTCAGTGAATTGTTTACGGAATTTGTACGTGTTTCTCTTAGATATGATACTCATGGAGCGATTATTTTTAATCAAAGGACAGATAAAGACATCGAGTTTATAAAAGATTTATTAGAAAACCATGCAGACGAATATCTTTCTAAGATGTTAAGTGGAGAACATTTACATGCTAATGCTGCACATCCATATATTTTTTTGTATTTGATGATGAATGAGCAGAGAGATATAATATTAAAATATCAAAAGGCACTACAAGAACTAGAAAAAGAATAAGTGGGTAGGGTTGTTCATTATGGAAGAAAACGTAATAGTTTTGTCTTGGGACGAAATGCAAGCGAGAGCAAAGAAGTTTAAAAAGAAATGGACTAAAGCTGAAGGCAATGAAGAAGCATTGGCACAATCTTTCCAAAGAGAAATGTTGGGCGTATTTGGTATTAATGACCCCTTGGCTGTTGGTGCTTTTGAACATAAAGTTAATTTGGACGACGGACATAACGGTTACATAGACTACTTTTATCCGAGCAAGATTGCTATAGAAATGAAAAGCAAGGGCAAGGATTTGAACAAAGCTTACGAGCAGTTGAAGAACTATGTTGTTCATTTAGAAAAGGAAGCAATGCCTGAACTTTTGATGGTGTGCGATATGGAAAATTTTATTCTGTATAGACGTACTACTGGCGAAAGGTTCAATTTCTTACTGAAAGATTTTGACAAACATTTGCGTAAGTTTTCTGTGCTTGCCGGTTATGAAACTAAGCACGACTATGACAATCAAATAGAAGTAAATATTAAAGCTGCAGAACAAATGGCAATGCTTCACGATGAATTGAAAGCTCATGGCTACGAAGGTCATTGTTTGGAAATTTATCTTGTACGTTTATTATTCTGTTTGTTTGCGGATGATACAGGAATTTTCGTAAACAATGATTTCTTAAACTATGTTGAGAACTCCAAAGAAGATGGTAGCGATTTGGATGCACGCTTACGTAGTCTATTTGAAGTTCTTGATATGCCTGACGAGGTTCGCAAAAAACGCAGTTTGCTTTCTGCTGACTTGAAAGCTTTTAGATATATCAACGGCGGTTTGTTTAAAGAAGTTTTGCCAATGGCAGAGTTCAATGCAAAAATGCGTAGTATGCTTATTGAGTGCAGTTCTTTTGACTGGCACAAGATTAGCCCTGCGATTTTTGGCAGTATGTTCCAAGGTGTCATGGATAAAAAGCAACGCCGCGAACTTGGAGCTCACTACACTAGTGAAGAAAATATTTTAAAACTTATCAAGCCTTTGTTCTTGGATGAGTTGTATGCAGAATTTGAAAGAGTAAAAGTTGACAAGTTTCTCCTTGAAAAATTCCACGATAAAATTGCTAACTTAAAATTTTTAGACCCTGCGTGTGGTTGTGGTAACTTCTTGATTATCACTTACAGGGAGTTGCGTCGTTTGGAACTGGAAGTTTTAAAGATGCAAGTTGAAAGTGCTTACATCAACTTATTTGAAGATATTTCTAAATTGATTAGAGTTAATGTAAATCAGTTCTATGGTATCGAAATTGAGGACTTCCCTGCTCAAATCGCAAAAGTTGGTTTGTGGCTGATGGATCATCAAATGAATATCGAAGCAAGTAATTATTTTGGCTTGTACTATGTTCGTTTGCCTTTGGTTGATAGTGCTACCATTGTTTGCGACAATGCTTTGCGTATTGATTGGGAAAGTGTTGTCTCGAAAAATGAGTTGAATTATATTTTGGGTAATCCTCCGTTTGTGGGTTTTACATATATGACGGCGAGTCAAAAAGAAGATATGAAACATATATTCCCTGGTGCAAAGAATTTAGATTTAGTAACGGCTTGGTACAAGATTGCTTCTGATTACATTATAGATACCAAAATAGAATGTGCTTTTGTATCAACCAATTCTATTACGCAAGGTGAAACAGTAGCGTCTTTATGGGAGCATATCAATATAAAGATAAATTTTGCTTATAAATCTTTTCTTTGGAATAATGAAGCTAAATCAAAGGCAAGGGTGCAGTGCGTAATTATAGGGTTCAGTGAGTTTGATAGGGAAGAAAAAGTAATCTATCAAGATGGTGCTAGTATAAAATCTGATAATATAAATGCATACCTTTGTGATGCTCCTAACATTATCGTAAAGAGCAGGAATAAACCAATATGCAATATAGTAAAAATGGTTTATGGAAATAAACCTGCTGATGGTGGCAATCTTATCATAGAAGCGGAAGATTATGATGAGTTCATTAAAAATGACCCTAACTCAATCAAGTTTATAAAACCATTGTTAGGTGGTGCAGAATATTTACACAATAAGAAACGTTGGTGTTTATGGTTAAAAGGTGTTTCGCCTACTGAGTTGAAAAACTGTCCTAAGATATTAGAAAGAATTAAAAAATGTAAAGAGGTACGCAACAACAGTATTGCGGCTGGTATTAGAAAATTTGCTGATACACCAATGTTGTTTGCACAAATTACTCAACCAATGGGTAAAAATTATATTGCAATTCCAAGAGTATCTTCTGAAAAAAGAAGATACGTGCCTATGGGATTCCTAAGTGCTGATATTATAGTAACAGATCTTATACAGATTGTACCTGATGCTGAGATTTACCATTTTGGCGTTTTAACTTCCAATGTACATATGGCTTGGTTGCGTGCTGTAGCTGGTCGATTGGAGATGCGATATCGTTATTCTAAAGATATCGTCTATAATAACTTTCCATGGTGCAATCCTACAGAAGCTCAACGTGCAAAAATTGAAAAGACTGCGCAGGGTATTTTAGATGCACGTGCGTTGTACCCTGATAGCAGTTTGGCAGATTTGTACGATGAACTTACTATGCCTGTGGAATTGAGAAAAGCTCATCAAGCCAACGACCGTGCTGTCATGGAAGCGTACGGTTTCTGGGGCAAGCTAAACAGCGAAAGTGAGTGCGTTGCAGAATTGATGAAGATGTACCAAAAGTTGGTGGCGGAATGAAGAGGTTTTAATAATAAGATAGGAGGTAGTACTCGTGAGATTATTGAAGGCTGTTTTTATAAATAGAGCACCTTTTGAAAAGCTTGTTTTAGATTTTGATGATGAAAACGTATCCGTTCTTTCTGGTATAAATGGTAGAGGTAAAACTACTATTCTGTCTCATATAGTGGATGCTTTCTATGAACTAGCTAAAAAAGGATTTCCCAACGAATTTGAGAATAAGCAAAATAAATTTTATCGTGTATCTTCTGATATCAATGCAGTTGATGATAGTAAACCTTCAATAGTATTTTTTGAATTTAAAGATACTGAAAATGTTATTGAATATATTGATGTAAGAGGGAAGCTCATAGAGGATGACTATCAAGAATTGGTTGATAGTATTACTACAATAACTTTTAGTGAGATAAAAACTGAGCTTGAAAATAATAGTTGTATAAAGTATTGTAAAATCGATAAAGCTATTAGCAATAAATTGTTTGCTAATAATCTATTGACATATTTTCCTGCGTATCGATATGAGTGCCCTGCGTATTTAAATGATGTATATAGATTGAAGTTGAATTTTAGGAAAGAGATGAGCTTCTCTGGGTATTTAGAAAATCCTTTGGAAGTGATAACTGGCATTTCTGAAATTGCTAATTGGATTATGGATGTCGTATTGGATGTAAGTCTGTATGGAAATGAACGCAAAGAGCACAATGTTCTTATAAGGCAGATTAATAGTATAATAACTAATATTTTGCACCACAAAATTAATGGGTATGCCGGAGTTGGCGTTGGACCTCGTAACTATGGAGCTATTAGATTACAAATAATTGATAAAGATGGACAACAGGTTTATCCATCTGTTTTTAGTATGTCCGCTGGTGAACTATCACTATTATGTATTTTTGGCGAGATTTTAAGACAAACGGATAGAATTAATTATATTGCTGAAAAAATAGAAGGAATAGTTTTAGTGGATGAAATAGATAAACATCTACATATGAAATTACAAAAAGAAACTCTGCCAACGTTATTCAAAATGTTTCCTAACATACAGTTTATTGTTACTTCCCATTCGCCATTTTTAAATATGGGATTGGATGAATTTGAAGGATTGAAATATTCTATTTTTGATTTAGATAATGATGGGTTGCGTTGTGAACCAGTTAATAATGAGTTGGTTAAGGAAGTTTATGATTTAATACTCAAGCAAAATACTAATTATGCGGTCAAATACTATAAATTAGAGGACGAGGTTAAGAAAGCTGATAAACCCTTGGTTATTACTGAAGGGAAAACAGACTGGAAACATATTTGGAGAGCACAGCAACAATTAGGGTTGAATGATATTGATGTTGAGTACTGCCAATTTGATGAAAGTTTTGGAGACAATAATTTAAAAAATGCTTTGCGTAATTTTGCTGTTCTTGGATATGGCAAAAAAGTAATAGGAATTTTCGATAGAGATAATTTGAATGCCAACAAAGATTTGCAAAGAATGTTTTCAGAAGGTAAGAGTTATGTGCATATGGGGAAAAATGTCTATGCATTTATAATTCCTTCTGTTAATGAGTCAATTTATGGGGACAAGATTTCTATTGAACATTACTATGATAGGGACGATTTGTTAAAGCCTAACAATGAAGGCAGAAGATTTTATTTAGAGGATGAATTTAATTATTCTACAGGTAAGAGTAAAACTGGTGCTTATTATACAACTAAAAAAGGGCTAGGGAAATCAGGAGCAAATAGAATAATAGATAATGAAGTCTTCAATGATGAGGATAGAGTTGGTAATGATAATATAGCTTTATCAAAAAATGATTTTGCTGAATTGGTTCATGCAAATGATGCACACATCCAAGGGTTCAGTTTTGAAAATTTTAATAAAATTTTTGATGTGATAAGAGAAATATGTAAATTGCCAAATGAAGTAAGTTAAGATAACTTTTGGAAGAGTGATTGTATGAAAACTATACTTAAAAAATTTTTTATAGTTGCTATTTTGTTATCTTTTAGTGTGCTTACTTGCGAAGCTTCTACTACTCACTGCAAAGGTATCAAGTTGTGCGGAAAGGTTAAGGTTGTAAAGCACTTTGCTGATTTGAAAGTGCAGGTTGTAAAAAACTTTTCTGACTTGAAAGTAAAAAGGGTGAAGCATTTTCCTAAGGATATAGGAGAGTGGCAGTTCGTTACTCAAGGAGAGGACTTTACCATCCAATATGTGGATAACTTTCCCGATTTAAAGATCAAGTTTGTGGAGCGCTTTCCAGGGTAGGATATTACTTGACTTTTAACTGTATGATTGATATTATAATCGTAGATGTGTCGCTGACCGATATGCGACTGATAAGTGGTCGGTTTGTCTGTATTGTCGCTGACCAGTATGCGACTGACAAGTAACTGGCTTAATATGAGGCTCTCGTTCTATTAAATTAGTGCGGGAGCTTTTTTGTTTTGGTGAAACTGTTGAACGGGAAAATTAAAGCGGTATGGTTAACTTGCAAACTAAAAAGCAGTTCCTCAATTTGAGGAACTGCTTTTGTGCTTCTCAGAAGTGTATTACCAAGCCGGAGTGATGGTGCCTTTGAAGTATTCGTTTACGAATTTTTTGTTTTCTGCGGATTGGTAAACTTCTTGCAATTGTTTAATGCGCGGGTCGTTTACATTAGCTTCGCGAGTAACAAAGATGTTCAGGAACGGGTTGTTAGCGTTTTCCAAAAGGATGGAGTCATTGGTGGGATTCAGACCTGCAGGCAAAGCGTAGTTGCAGTTGATAACAGCAACGGTCAAGTCAGGCAAGCTGTTAGGAATGATAGCGGCGTCCAGTTCGCGGATAACCAAGTTTTTCGGGTTATCGGTTACGTCTTTCATGGAAGTAACAACATTGGTTTTATCTTTGATTTCAATCAAACCTTTGTCAGCCAAAAGGAGCAGTGCACGACCGCCGTTGGAGGG
>JBGVIJ010000076.1:0-21855 GCA_045123075.1 Phascolarctobacterium sp.
CCACCAGTTCCTTTGAGAACTTCTACTCGTTCAATCAAAGTAACGTCAGGTAATAATCCCATATCAAAGCTTGGTCTACCTGTTGAAGTACCACTGGCAAAATCCATTCTTCTACCATCTACCAAAATCAGTACTCTGGTATCACCGTTCAATGATATAGCTTTCTCCATAGCACCAGAACCTGTATCAATTACATTCGCACCAGGAACATCCTTCAAAACTTCACTTACATCTTGGTAATGGCGTTCTTCAATAGTTTTAGAATCTACTACACTAATATTTGCAGGGGTATCTACTAATTTAGTTTCAGTTCTTGCAGCAGTTACTACGTATTCGTCCAATGCGAACTCTTGCAGTTCATTGGCATATACAGGGCTGCCACCTAAATATACTGCACCACAAATCAACGCGGTCATAAGCATAGGTTTACTCATCTTTTTCATACACTTCACTCCTCATAAGTTGTGTAATGGCTTCTCAAGTCCATCACACTTTAATCTACTCTAACCTTAAGGTATATACTTACTATATAGTCAAGTGACTAAAAGACTTTTCTTTTAATGTTTTTGAGAAATATTTAGCAAAAGTTTTTCAGTTTTATAGATAACTTTACCAGAAAAAGTATGATATAATTGTTTTCGTACAATTTTTTTAATGATACTATATACTAACTATATACTTAACATACGAGGATAAACAATGACCGAACAAGAAAAGCAATCTTATTTTACAGCAGGCGAGCTTGCCAATATTTTTGGTATTTCTAAACAGACCCTTCTCTATTACGATAGAATGGGACTCTTCTCCCCTGCCTTTATAAGTGAAAATGGTTATAGACATTACTCCATTGACCAATATATGGATTTAGAAGTTATCCTGCGTTTGCGTGCCCTAAATATTAGCATTGCCCTTATCAAGAAATATTTAGGTAACCGCAGCAAAGAAGACTTTGTAGATATTTTAGAAAGCAAACGCCAAGAGAGCGAAAAGATTATTAAGGAAAACCAAGAAATTTTAAAAATTGTCCAATCCTTTTCTGCTAACATCAGCGTGGAAAAAGAAATGCCTTTTAATCAACCGCTTCTCACCTGGCGTAAAGAACGCAAGTTGTGTACTACTCCTACAACTGACGCTCACAACGGTAAAGATAGGGTTATGATTTTTACTCGTCACGCAGAACAAACCTTTGAAGATAACAATGTTCTTGATAAAAATGTAGGCTGGATTATTGACCGCGATACTTTTTTGGCACATATGCCTATTCGCAATACTATCGCCTTTTTCTCCTACGCTCCAGATAAATACGAGGAAGCTTGCACAAACGGAAGATGCTCTGAAATTTACACACTGCCTCTTGGTTTATATGTAGAAATTTATTTTCAAGGAACATTCTACGAAAACGCAGTACCTGTTTCCAAAGCTATCGAAGAATTTTTGCAAGCTAACAAATTACACGCAGTTGGTGATGTTTACGTACTTCCAATTGAAAACCACTTGCTCCACAATGATCCCAACAAATACATTAACAAAGTGTTCTTACAAGTTGAAAAGATGCAATAAAAAATTAAGCCAGCTTCCATTACGGAAGCTGGCTTTTCGTTTAACTTATTTACCAGTGAATACCGGGTTACGTTTTTCTTTGAATGCAGTGATGCCTTCTTTGCAGTCTTCACTACCCATGAGCAAGGGTTGAGTGGTTTCTTCAATCATCAGAACTTCATCCAAAGTCAAAGCGGTGTTATTCAAATATTTTTTAATCAAACCAATGGAAAGCGGAGCACTTGCTGCCAAACGAGCTGCCATTGCATAAACTGCGCCTTGCAGTTCTTCTTCTTCACAAACGTGGTTTAACATACCAATTTTTTCTGCAGTTGCAGCGTCAATCAAATCAGCAGTGAACATTAATTCTTTTGCTTTATGTACGCCACAAGCTTTCGGCAAGAAGTACAAGCCGCCACAGTCAGGAATGAGACCAACTTTTGCAAAGCTTTGAGCGAATTTAGCTTTAGCAGTTGCATAGATTAAGTCGCAGGAGAGCATCAGGTTTACGCCTGCGCCTGCAGTTACGCCGTTAATCATGCAGATGAAGGGTTTTTCAATGGTAGTAATACGTTTTGCAACATCACCTACTTTAGCGATGAAAGCTTTTTTATCAGCTACATTATCAATGGTTTCCAGGAAAGGCAAGTCACCGCCTGCACAGAACGCTTTACCATTACCGGTCAATACAACGCATTTAACTTCTGCGTCAGCTTGAACTTTATCCAAAGCTTCGTGAATACCGTCAATCAAAGCATCGTTCATAGAGTTGAGGCTGGAAGGACGATTCAGAGTAATAGTTGCGATATTATTTTCTACAGCATACAATACAGCATTTTCCATGTGTTACACACTCCTTTTAATGTTTATTAAGTTCTTCTAAGAGATATTCATTTTTAATTTTAATGAAGGTCCCTTTCATACCTAAAGAACGGGTTTCAATCAAGTCAGCGCTTTCAAATTTACGTAGAGCATTTACAATTACAGAACGAGTAATGCCTACTCTATCTGCAATCTTGGATGCAACAAGTAAACCTTGACCGCCTTTGACTTCACCCAAAATATTATGAATAGCTTCAAGTTCAGAATAAGACAAAGTAGAAAATGCAATTTGCACCATCAATTTTCTACGAGTCTCTTCTTGAATACGCGCTTCACGTTCGTAAAGGATTTGTACTCCCAAAACGGTTGCAGCGTATTCAGCAAGAAGCAAATCATCATCATTAAAATCACTATCAGCTTTGGAAACAATTAATGTGCCTAAACGTTCACCATTGCCAAAAATAGGAACAATAGTGGTCTTTTTAGCAGTAAACAGGCATTTTTCATTGCCTCGGAAGGTACAATTTAGGTTAAGATGAGGAATGTTAGCATAGGTTTCCTTAACACCCATCAAGAATTGTACGTATTCAGCAGGGAAATTACCATTATCCAAAACAACTTCTTTGGCAAATTTACATTTAAATTCTTCTCGCAAGGAGTAAGCTTTAATATCACCTTTATTGCCTACGATATAAATATTAGCTTCAATAAGATTGCTCATCAAATTGGCAATCTCTTGATATTGAGCAGTATCTCTTTCTTGAAGAAGTTTGTTCAGCTTTCTAGATTTATCTAATAATTTCATGAACTATTCCTCCCAGTTGTTCACGCCCTTGGATGATTCTTCTTATAGGCAGAAGTAATTCTTTCCGTAGTTACATGAGTATAAATTTGAGTTGTAGACAAGTTCGCATGCCCCAACAATTCCTGCACCGCCCTTAAATCAGCACCGTGATCCAATAGGTGCGTTGCAAAGGTGTGACGGATGGTATGAGGGCTTACTTTTTTATTAACAGCAAGTTCAGTAATGTACTTGTCTAAGATGCGTCGTACACTTCTATCTGTTAATACTCCCCCTCGATTATTAACGAAGATAAAATTATGTACTGGTACATTATATTTTTGAATCAACTTTTCACGAATACCATAATACTCTCTAATTGCATTACAGCAGGTCGTGCCAAGAGGAACAATGCGTTCTTTATTCCCCTTACCTAAAAGGAGAACATATTGTGCACTTAAATCAACGCGTTCTAAAGTCAAACCTACAAGTTCCGAAACACGACAACCTGTAGCATAAAGCAGTTCCAAAATAGCTTGGTCTCTTAAACCTAAGCCTTCAGTATCAGGTAATTCCAGAAGCTCGTTAATTTCTACTTCTTCTAAGAAAACTGGCAGCTTCTTTTCAAGTTTGGGAGTTTTAACTTTAGTAAAGGGATTAGATTCTAAAATATTCTCCCTCACCATATATTTATAGAAGGAACGTAAAGCAGAGATTCTTCTGGCAATAGTTCTACGAGAATAATCCTTTTTGTTTAGCTCTGTTAAGTAGGCACGAATATCTAAGGTTCCTACTTGTTTCCAAGTAAAGTCGTCACCAAAACGCTCTAATAAAAATTCTGAAAAGCTTTTAATGTCTCTTTCGTAATTGCCTACAGTTAAAAGAGAACTACTTTTTTCTACTGTTAGATATGTGAGAAATTTTCTCATAAGATTAGCTTGGCTCTTATTCATTGGTAAAAACTCCTCACGCTTAACTACTAACCATAGAATTATCAGAATAAAACAAAAAGTGCGTTACCTAAATGATAACGCACTCCTTTTGGGGTGTCAATATTTTCAAAAAATTATAAAATATATCGATTTTTAAGAAACACTGTAAGTTTTAGAGCTCATATTTAGCTTTAACTACGTCCAAAACTTCCAATGCTCTTGCTGCAATCATAGCATTCTTTTCGCGTTTTTTGCGGATGCGTTGAGTTAAAGGAGGAATCAAACCGAAGTTAATGTTCATAGGTTGGAACTCTTTAACCGCAGGATTGCTGATATAATTTGCTAATGCACCGTGAGCAGTTTCAGCGGGAAACTCTACTGCTTCTAAGCCTAATGCTTCGCGAGCAGCGTGCAAGCCTGCCATCAAACCACTTGCTGCAGATTCTACGTAACCTTCTACGCCAGTCATTTGACCTGCAAAATAGAAACGTTTATCAGCATTCAAGTTGAATTTGTTGTTGAGCAATTGCGGAGAGTTCATATAAGTATTTTTGTGCATTACGCCGTAACGAACGAACTCTGCGTTTTCCAAACCGGGAATCATACCAAAAACACGTTTTTGTTCAGGCCATTTAAGGTGAGTTTGGAAGCCAACAATGTTATAAAGGGAAGCTGCTGCGTTATCTTGGCGCAGTTGTACAACGGCGTAAGCTTCTTTACCGGTACGCGGATCAACTAAACCAACAGGTTTCAAGGGACCAAAACGCATGGTGTCTTCTCCCCTGTTTGCCATTTCTTCAATGGGCATGCAAGCTTCAAAGAAAACTTCTTTTTCGAACTCTTTTACAGGAGCAAGCTCTGCAGTTTTAAGAGCTTCCCAGAAAGCAAGGTATTCTTCCTTAGTTTCAAAGGGACAGTTCAAATAATCTGCATCACCTTTATCGTAACGAGAAGCACGATAAACTTTATCATAGTTCAAAGAGTCTGCTGCAACGATGGGAGCAGCAGCATCGAAGAAGTAGAAGTAATCTTCGTGAAGCATTTCTTTTATATTAGCAAAGAGAGCTTCAGTAGTAAGGGGACCACTTGCCACGATAACAGTACCTTCCAAGCTGGAAAGGTCGGTTACTTCTTCGTGAACAACAGTTACCAAAGGATGGTTGCTTACGATTTCAGTAATGCTTGCAGCAAAACCTTCACGGTCAACTGCAAGAGCACCACCTGCAGGAACTTGGTGGATGTCTGCTTGTTGCATGATGAGAGAGCCAAGACGGCGCATTTCTTCTTTTAACAAGCCAACTGCATTTTCAATATTGCCTGCACGTAAGCTGTTGCTGCATACCAATTCTGCAAAGTAATTGGTTTTGTGAGCTGCACTGCTTTTTACAGGGCGCATTTCGTGCAAGATTACGGGAATACCGTGTTTAACAATTTGCCAGGTTGCTTCACTACCAGCAAGGCCGGCGCCGATTACATGTATAGGTTTATGCATCACTTTTTTTGCTTACCTTTCTAACAGGTTTGCTGTTACTGCAATCCTGATTTATGCAATAAAGTTTTTTCTTACGAGCTTTGTCGATATGTTCAAGGAGCATACCGCCACATTTGTCGCAAGTTTTTTCGGTAGGTTTATCCCAAGACAGGAAGCTGCAACCATCACCGGTTTTGGAATAGTTTTCGCAACCATAGAAGATTTTTCTAGTCTTGGTTTTGCGTTCGATAACATCACCTTTGCCGCATACAGGACATTTAATGCCAATCTTTTTCAAGATAGGTTTAGCATTACGGCAATCAGGGAAACCGGGGCAAGCTAAGAACTTGCCAAAGCGTCCATCCTTAATTACCATCATGCGTCCACATTTGTCGCAAGGAACATCACTAACTTCAACCGGTAATTCTACTTTACCAATAGCGTTTTCAGCTTCTTCCAAATCCTTGCTGAAAGGAACATAGAATTTGCTAATGATTTCGTTTTTATCAACGTGGTTTTCAGCAATTTCGTCAAGAGAGTTTTCCATTTCAGCAGAGAAAGGAATGTTAATCAAACCACTGAAATACTTGGTGAGCATATCTACAGTCAACAGACCAAGTTCGGTGATAACCAGTTTCTTCGCATCTTTGGCAACGTAGCCCCTATCCAAAATAGTTTGGATGGTAGGTGCATAAGTACTGGGACGACCAATACCCTTTTCTTCCAACTCTTTAACGAGGGTTGCTTCAGTAAAATGAGCAGGCGGTTCAGTGAAATGTTGTTCCGCAGGCATCAGTTTATGAAGCAAAAGTTCAGTGCCTGCTTCCAAGTACGGTACAGGCTTTTCTTTTTCATCTTCAGCAGATTTACCAACCAATTGCAAATGGCCGGGGAACTTCAAG
Organism: Phascolarctobacterium sp.; assembly: GCA_045123075.1. GTDB lineage: Bacteria > Bacillota > Negativicutes > Acidaminococcales > Acidaminococcaceae > JAHHUH01. The sequence continues at coordinate 6,448 of JBGVIJ010000076.1, forward strand.
ATAGCACCGCTAGCACGTAAACCATAATCACCTGCGTTAATAAGCAAGGTAGTTACATCATAAACTGCGTCACTCATTTGGCTTGCTACTGCTCTATTCCAAATAAGAGTGTAGAGTTTTAATTGGTCTTTGGTAAGATGACGGGCAACTTCATCGGGAGTACGCAATACGCTAGTAGGACGAATTGCTTCGTGAGCGTCTTGGGCATTCTTTTTACTGCTGTAGAAGTTGGGTTTTACAGGGCAGTAATCTTTACCAAAGGTATCTACAATGTAGTTTCGAATATCATCGCGAGCAGAATCTGCAAAACGCACAGAGTCAGTACGCATATAAGTAATAAGACCAACAGAAGATTTACCCAAGGAAACACCTTCATAAAGTTGTTGGGCAACCATCATAGTCTTTTTAGCAGTGAAGTTTAATTTTTTGTTGGCTTCTTGTTGCAGGCTGGAAGTAGTAAAAGGAGGTGCAGCATGACGCTTACGTTCCTTTTTAGTTGATTCGCCTACAATGAAGTCTGCTTTCAAGAGTGCTTCTTCAGCAGCTTTAGCTTGTTCAGCATTCTTGATTTCCAGCTTCTTACCTTTATATTTAACAGCTTCTGCTTCAAAGATAGGAGCTTTACTGTTTTCACGCAGTTTAGCGTTTAAAGTCCAGTACTCTTGAGGAATAAATTCCGCAATTTCTTTTTCCCTATCTGCAATAATCTTTACAGCTACGGATTGAACGCGACCTGCGCTCAAGCCCTTGCGAATTTTACGCCAAAGCAACGGACTAAGTTTATAACCAACAATGCGGTCAATAATACGACGAGCTTGTTGAGCATCTACCTTTTCCATATCAATAGGGCGAGGATTTTTCAAAGCGTCCTTAATGGCAGCAGATGTAATTTCGTGAAATTCGATGCGGCATTTTTTTTCAGGCTCAATGTCCAAAAGATTAGCCAAATGCCAGCTGATTGCTTCCCCTTCACGGTCAGGGTCAGTCGCCAGAAAAACTTTGTCAGCTTTTTTTGCCAAGCTTTTAAGTTCTTTAATCAAATCACCTTTACCGCGAATGTTGATGTATTTAGGCTCAAAGTTATTTTCGATGTCTACACCAAAGGTGCTTTTAGGAAGGTCGCGCAAATGACCCATGGAAGCACGTACAGTGTAGGTCTTGCCTAGAAATTTTTCTATTGTCTTGGATTTAGTCGGAGATTCGACAATTACCAAATTTTTCGTCATAAAAAGTTCCCCCTACAAACGGAAGTATCTGTTCCCATTGTCCATATCAATACAGCCTGCAACTTGCAGTTCCAAAAGCTCCATACTGATTTCCGACACAGACTTTCCGCTCTGTTCTGTGATTTCTTCTAAGGATAAGGGTCCTTGTTTTAATAAAGCTAATATATTTTCTCCAAGCTCTGAAAACGAAGTTGAAACAGCTTCCAATGAATATTTAAGCTTATCATCAGCAGTTTCAAAGATGCTTGGTTGAAAAACTTTTTGCTGCATGGCAACTTGCCAAGCAATTTTATCTTCCAATATATCTGTCACAGAATCAACTAGCTTCGCACCTTGTCGAATAAGCTCGTGACAACCTATACTGGTATTTTCAAAAATGTTTCCCGGTACGCAATATACCTCGCGTCCTTCGTCAGCTGCAATGTGCGCTGTAATGAGTGCACCACTTTTTTGTGCAGCTTCTGCCACTACAATTCCCCTACTCAAACCAACTATGATTCTATTACGAGCAGGAAAGTTTTGAGACATAGGCGCAGTTCCCGGAGGATACTCGCTAATAACTGCACCGTTTTGAGCAATACGCTCAAAGAGCTTTTGGTTGGAAGCAGGATATGCAATATCAAGTCCACAACCTAAAACTGCAACAGTAGTACCACCAGCTTTAAGTGCAGCCTCGTGAGCAGCAGCATCTATGCCTTTAGCACCACCACTAATTATGGGTATTCCCTCTCGTGCTAAACCAGTAGCAAAAAAGCTAGCTGCCTTTAAGCCATAATGACTTGCTTCACGAGAACCCACAACACCTATGGCGTAATTGAACTTAGGTATTTCACCACGCACATACAAAACTAAAGGTGGATCATGAATTTCCTTTAAGGACTTTGGGTAATCCTCATCGTAAATACTCACAATACTGACACCATTTAATTTACAGAAAGTATCAATACGCTTGGGTAAATCTAAACTTCTTTTCCTAATAAATTGAAACACATTCTTAGGCTCACAAATTCCTACGTTTAAAAGTTCAGCTTCGCTAGCTTCAAAGAGAGCCTTAGCCGAACCAAACTTCTTAATTAACAGGGGAATTTTGCTCCTGCCTAAACCGGGTACAACAGCACAAACAGCGGCTAAATATACAGTGTTCAATTTTACACAGCTCCTTATGATTTAATCATGGTACTGCGTGATTTAAGATATTATTGACGAGAAACAAATTTTCTTCATTATAAAAGGCTTTTTTTAAACGGTCAAGTAGTTATTTTTTGAGAAGCCTACACAATATATAGTTGCAAATGTTTTCAGAAGCCTTTGGTTTACCAAAAAATTGCTTGTTATTTTGGTCTGTAGCTTCGGAAATTCCGCACAGTTCCTTAATTTTTGCATTAATCTCTTTAGTATCTGTTGCGATTGTTGCACCGCAATTAGCTTGCAAAAATTTTGCATTATTTTCTTCTTGTCCAGGTAAAGGTTTATAAATGATGTAATCTAAATTAGAAGCCAAAGTCTCTGCGGAAGAAAGACCACCAGCTTTAGAAACAATCATATCAGCTCCACAGAAAAGTTCGGGAACTTTATCAGTAAAGCTGTAAACTTCTACAGAGTCTCCAAATTTAGCAAGTAAGGTTTTATAAAGGGACTTGTTTTTGCCAGTTAAAGCAACAAGATGTAAATTATTTGGCTTATCAACTATTAATGTAGAAATTATTTCTTCCATAGGTAAGAGACCATCACCACCACCCATCAAAAGGCAAACTTTATCTTCCTTTCTCCACCCAAAACTTTCACGACACGAAGACTTCTCCAAATTTTGAAAGCCATCGCGGATAGGAATGCCAAAAGCTTTGGTTTCGAAGGAAGCAGGAATTTTTTCGCGTAAACATTCATCAGCAATAAAGTAAGTATCTACTCCATTGCAAACCCACCAAGTATGCACCGTGTAATCAGTAACAACACCACACAAATATAAAGAACTATTCTGTCTACGTTTATAGATACTCATAATTCCGGCAGGAGTTGCGTGGGTAGCGATTACTACATCGGGATCAACCCTTTTAATGAAGCTACTGCCGAGGTATGCCAAAATACCATTGATAAATTCACGCATCCAAAGCGAACCACCGCCTCTGTTACCCCATTTATACATCATTTCGTACAGCCAAGGGCAAACTTCTAAAATCCACAGGTAAACTTTTAGAAAAGTCTTCCCTAAAATGGCAGGAAAGAAGTCAAAAACATTACCATGTATTACTTCTACATTTTCATTTTCTTCAAAGGTGTCTTTCAAAGCTTCTGCTGCTAAACGGTGACCGGAACCTATGGGAGCAGAAAGAAGTAAGACTGTAAATTTATGCTTTTTCATAATCTATACATACCCTTAAATAGGAATTTTTTTCAATATAAAACTTGAATATTAAACGCTACTATTGTATCATAAATCTAATTTAATTTATCTATAATTTTTGGAGGGCGTAAAATGAAAAACAGATTACCTGTGGAACATTTTCATTTTCCGGTAGAACAAATCAAAGCTGGCTACTACAGTGATGCGTATTTTATGCGCACCATCGAAATTTTGAACGGAGATAATCACCATCCCCGCGTTTTAATGCAGGTGTTTACCCGCGAGCACGTTGTAGTATGTGGTATCGACGAAGTTATCGCCCTTATCAGAACTTGCGCTCATAACCCTGAAACTATTACCATACATGCATTGCACGATGGCGACAAAGTTGCACCTTGGGAAACTGTTATGACCATTGAAGGTGACTTGGCAGATTTCTCCCATCTTGAAACTTTGTATTTAGGCATTTTGGCTCGCCAAAGCCGTATTGCTACCAATGTTCGTGAAGTTGTGGAAGCTGCTAACGGTAAACCCGTTCTTTTCTTCCCTGCTCGTTACGATATTTATCAAACTCAAGAAGCTGATGGTTACGCAGCAAAAATTGGTGGCGTTATTGGTTGCTCCACTGATGCTAACGCTTTAGCTATGGGCGGCAAAGGTTTGGGTACTATCCCCCACGCGCTTATCGCTACTTATCACGGTGATACCGTAGCAGCTACTGCTGCTTTCGATAAATACGTTGACCCGAATATCAATCGCATTGCTCTTGTAGATTTTGATAACGATTGCGTAAACACTGCCCTTGCAGTAGCTCGCAAACTTGGTAAAAAACTTTACGGTGTACGCCTTGATACTTCCGGAACCATGGTTGATAAAAGTCTCTTAGGTCAAATGGGTATGTTTAACCCCACTGGCGTATGTAAAGAACTTATTTGGAATGTACGTCGTTCTCTTGATGCAGAAGGTTTCGAGTATGTGAAGATTATCGTTTCCGGCGGTTTAACTGCTAAACGTGTTGCTGAGTTCGAAGCTCTTGGTGTTCCTGCTGATACTTATGCTGTAGGCTCCAGTTTCTTTGATGGTAACATCAACTTTACTGCTGACATCGTAAAAGTAGACGGTGAAGACTGTGCTAAAGCAGGACGTAAGTATTTACCTAATGACAGACTTGAGCTTGTTGAATTTTAAAACAAAATAAAAAATCCGCTCTTGCGAGCGGATTTTATTTTTTATTATTGTTTCCAGTTGTTAACAGGAGCGCCTACAGGCCAGAAGGTTCTGCCGTAGAAGTTGTTCAAGAAGGATGCACCAGCACCATACAGGGACAACAAGGAAATGCAGATTTCAGAGTAAGCAGCGATAGCGTGCGGAGTGTGGCCGCCAATTCCCCATGCATCGAGAGCCAAGCAGATCAACAATACGTCGATCAATACCATGTCGGTGAAGAGGAAGAGGTTTGCAGAGGAAGCAGCAATGGTACCAATGCAAGCGAACAAGAAATAAGCGAAGAATGCGAAGCCAAGAGCTTTAGCATCAATGCCTTTAGCCAAAGCAGCACCGAAGGTACCAGCTTTGATCATCCAGCACATACCAACGCCGGACCAGAAGAAACCGAAAGCACAGAAGATAGTGCCACCGAAAATGTTTTTGTGGCAGTAGTCAAGAATACCAGCCAAGATTTGAGCGAAGGAACCGCAGAACAGCGCCCAGGGAAGTACCCAAGAAACGTCAGAAACGATACCCATTTTTTGAGCAGATGCAACCATGGTTACTACAGCCAAACCGAACAGGCCAAGCGGAGTCGGATCTGCTAAAGAAAGTTGAACGTGAGAAGTAGAGTTAGAACTCATAACAATCCTCCTATAATTTTAATTTCAGTGTTAGTCCCACACTGCGTTATAATATAATATAACTGGTAAATAGTTACACCGTCAAGAACGGTTACACAAATTTTTCACATTTTAATCAATATGCAAACTACTGTATAGTATCTACATTTTTTGATATACTTATATGAGAAAATAAAGTAACTCCAAATGCTAAATTTTCATAAGGAGGAATAATTTATGAGCAGTTTAAACGCTACTCCTAGCGGTGAAAGAATACATATAGGCATCTTTGGAAAACGCAACGCCGGAAAGTCCAGCTTGATTAATGCCATAACTACTCAAGAAATCGCGATAGTAAGCAACTTTAAAGGAACAACTACTGACCCTGTTTTTAAAGCTATGGAACTTTTACCTTTAGGTCCCGTAATGATTATAGATACTCCCGGTATTGACGATGAAGGTGAATTGGGTAAGCTTCGCATAGAAAAGGCTTATCAAATTCTGAATAAAACAAACATTGCTATTTTGGTGATTGATAGCACCATTGGTATTTCCCCTGAAGATGTAGAACTTCTTAACCTTATTAAGGAAAAGAAAGTTCCTGTAATCATCGCCTTTAACAAATGCGAACTCCTTACAGATAGTGAAATTGAAAATTTAAAAGCTGATGTACCCAATATGTTTGTCAGTGCTGCCACCGGCGAAAACATCTATAAATTTAATTCAGCTCTCGCCAAACTTATCCCGGAAGAAGAACCTAATATAATGTTGGAAGATATTGTTGCTCCCGGTGATGTAGTTGTATTAGTTACTCCTATTGATAGCTCTGCACCTAAAGGAAGACTAATTCTTCCCCAACAACAAGTAATTCGCAATATTATCGATAACCACGGTATCGTAATGGTAACTCAGGTTGAAGAGCTTACTAACACTTTAGCAAAACTTTCTGATAAACCTCGCTTAGTAGTTACTGACAGTCAAGTCTTCCCTACTGTTGCCAAAATGTTGCCGAAAGATATTGAACTTACTTCCTTCTCCATTTTAATGGCTCGTTACAAAGGAGCACTACTTAATTCCGTAAAAAGCGTTAAAGCTTTAGACGATATCAAAGATGGAGATAGAATACTAATAAGTGAAGGTTGTACCCATCATCGTCAATGTGATGATATTGGGACTGTAAAGCTTCCTAACTGGATTCGTAACTATACCAAGTGCGAGCCTGAATTTGTTTTCACAAGTGGTACGGAGTTCCCTCTTGATTTAAGAAGCTATAAGCTTATCATTCATTGTGGTGGTTGCATGCTAAATGAACGTGAAATTATGTATCGTAACAAATGCGCTTTCTTACAAAATGTACCTATGACAAATTACGGTATTGCCATAGCCTATATGAACGGTATTTTGAAAAGAACTGTTGCTCCCCTACCAGAAATCAAACAAATCTTAGAATAGCAATAAAAAACGCACTCTTTCGAGTGCGTTTTTTATTTTATGCATTGATAATTTTATTGAATTTTTCAGAATTTGCTTCAATAGGCTGTTTACCACCTACAACACAAACGTAGCCATCACTAAGCATATCGCTAATAACAGGAGCAAGTGCTTGTAAATCTTCATTTGTTACATCAAGCACTTCGTTACGTGCCTGTTGACGTTGTTCATCAGTAATGTTTTTAAGCCAAGCAGTAGTTACGGCATCAAGACGCATAGTATTTGTAAGCGGAGTATCCATACCGCTGATGGTACCAATTACGTACTTATCAAGCTCACGTGCCGGAAACTCTTCATTTTCTAGCCAAGCAGGTAAATCGTAGTACGCTTGCAAGGATTCTGCCAGTTTTGGGTCACGGTAAGAAGCAAAAATAGCCAAACCATTACTATCGAAACGAGTAGTTGCGCCGTACGCCCCACCCTGAATACGAATCTTTGTCCAAAGATATTCGTAACGTAAAATGGTTTCCAGTACACGCATTGCACCGGTATATTTATGACCATGTTTAATAAAGTTACCGCCTGCTACAACATATTGAACTTTACCTGCAGTGGTGATTGCTTCATTAATTTCTTTTAGCGGTACAATGTTAGGTTCCTTGCCCGCAATATCAGATTCCGGTAGCAGATTAGTAAAATCAAGTGCCCATTGACGAACTTCTTCACGCAAATCTTCATCACAGGAATAAGCAAACATGTAGCAGGTTTGTTGGAAGAATTTTCCAAGCAAAGTACGAAGCTCTGCCAGAGCAGCTTCCCCTACTTCATCAAAGTTATCTACCAAGTTTTTCAAGAATTGGTAGTAAGTGAAATGATCTTGCTCATTAACACGCGCAGCCGCACTGCAATAACCGTATAAACGAGAAATTGCTACATTTTGACCACGATTAAAGAAGCTGCCATCCCAATCAGTTTTAAGTTCGGCAACAAGTTCGCGGAATCGTTTAACATCGTCCAGCTTGCTTTCCAAAGCTAAGGATTTAAGAATTTCAAAAAGCTTGGGTATATTTTCCATCAAAGCTTTTGCCTTCACAGAGAAATTAATTTTATAAACATCTGCATCGTTAGAATCGGACAATGCATGAGTATTGAAGGCAATACCACCAGTGTACATAATGCTGTTAGTTGCCAATTCTTCGTAAGTAAAGCTTTTAGTGTTAAATTTACCTAACACGTCAGTTAACAAGTAGCAATAAGGCAACAATCTACTTTCAACACCGGTTATGTCAAAATACCAGTTAAAGTAGGCAATTTTGTTGGTAACAGCAGGAACATACAACAAAGTATTGTCGCCTATCTTTTCCTCTTGCACATTAAACTTTTCAATTTCACGACGAATATCACTACGCTCTAAGATAGGAATAGAAGCCAAATATTCCGGTTTATCAGGAGTTGCTTGGCGGATGTGGAGTTCAACACAATCTGCAGCATAAGCTTCAAGCTCTTCAGTAGTCATGGATGCTTTTAAAGCAGCCATTTTTTCTACTTCAATTGCACGGTCAGCTTCTTCCTTACCCGGTTGCGGAACTAAGGAAACAATTACTTTGTGAGTGTTATCTAAGAGATAGCCTTCAATTAATTGTTCATAGTAACGAGTTTTTAAGCCATCACGCAATTCCTTGAGCATTTGATTGTAGCGCATGCCGTCAATCGGGTTACCACCGTAAAGCCAGTTATCCATAACACCAATGCCATAAATCAAGCCTTTGGGATATGCACCAAAGTCAGATTCACGCATTTTGAACTCAGTAGAATTAAGAGCTGCTTCCAAAAGCTTCTTATCAAGACCGTTGATGGTGATTTCTTGCAAGTTTTTATAGATGGCACTGATGAATTTATCGCGATGTGCCAGCTCACTACCGGAAGCTTTAATGCTAAAAATAGGTTGCAGCAAGCTTCCTACATAGCTACCGCTAATGTTTTGAGCAATGCCTTCATTTAAGAGTGCTCTACGGAGCGGAGAAGATTCAGATTCCAAAAGTACGCCTTCCAGCAAGCGTAAAGCCATGGAGGTTTTAACATCAGTAGCTTTACCTACAACGATGGAAAGTTCGTGATAGGTTTTAGCAGTGCAATCCTCCCCTGCGTCTACAGGATAGAAAGCTTCTACTTCTTTAGTACGAGCGTAAGGAGCTTGCATGGGGATTTCAGAATCAACTTTGCCGGTTTTAGTGAAGTTAGAAAGATACTCTTCATCTAAGTACGCCAAGGTTGCTTCGATATCCATATCGCCATACAAATAAATGTAAGAGTTTTCCGCACTGTAGTATGTTTTGTGGAAGTCTTCAAACATTTCTTGAGTCAGTTCGGGAATCGCTTCAGGATAACCGCCGGATTCAAAACGATACGGACTATCCGGGAACAAAGCTTTCATAGCTTCGTTTTCCATCAAAGCATCAGGAGAAGAATAAACGCCTTTCATTTCGTTATAAACTACACCATTGTAAGTCAGTTCATCTTCTGCGCTTTCAAGATTATAGTGCCAACCTTCTTGAAGCAAAGTAAATTTGTTTTCATAAATCAAAGGATAGAACACTGCATCCAGATAAACATCCATTAAATTGCGGAAGTCTTTATCATTGCGACTTGCCACAGGATACATGGTTTTATCGGGATAAGTCATAGCATTGAGGAAAGTGTTCAAAGAACCTTTTACCAATTCTACGAAGGGTTCCTTCAAATGATACTTTCTGGAACCGCACAAAGCAGAATGTTCCAAAATGTGAGCAACACCGGTATCATCTCGGGACGGAGTTCTAAAAGCAATGGAGAAAACTTTATTATCATCTTCATTGCCTAAATATAAAAGGTGAGCACCACTTTGGAGATGCTCTAACAAAAATACATTACTATGTACTTCTTCAACATATTCAGCTTGAAGTACCTTAAAGCCATTGTAAGTTTTATTTAATTCTAATTGCATAAGTACCTCCTATTAATCTATCTTTTATATTCTAACACATTCTTTGATGGAAAACCGTAATTTTACTGTGAATACTTGCACAAAAATAGGTCTACCTTTATAATATTGGTAGTATTATAGCACTAAGGTGATGTCAAAAGGAGAGATTGATATGGACGAAGCACGTTTTAGCCTGCGTATTCACCCTGTTATTATGAATAAGATGAAGTACATTGCTAAAAACAATGGACGCTCTTTAAATAAGGAAATTGAGCAGATTTTGAAATGGGTTATTGATGACTACGAACGCAAATGCGGACGCATCGACCTTGCCAACAAACAAGACCCTTTCATTTAAAATTAAACATCCCTTAAACTAAAAGAACGCGAGCAGCTGTACTGCCCGCGTTTTTTACATTTAAGATTATATTATTGTTTGATAGCGCCTTTAACTTTGTTAGTTTTTTGCCAGAAGAAAGCTGCAATAATCATACCAATACCAATGGCGTCAGTGATTTCACCGGGGATAATCATGCAGATACCGCCTACCAAGAACATTGCACGTTGAAGAATGTTCAATAGGTTTTGGCAGAAGCCTACCATTGCAATGGAAGCACCCCACATACCGATAACTGCGGTCAAACCACTGTATACTACGGTGAAAGGAGTTGCGTTAATCATCAACAATTCAGGAGCCAATACGAAGATATACGGTACGATGAACGCTGCGATTGCAAGTTTCGCTGCGTTAACGCCAGTACGCATGGGGTTCGCACCAGCGATACCTGCACCAGCAAATGCTGCCAATGCTACAGGCGGAGTTACGTCTGCTACGATACCGAAGTAGAAGGCAAACATGTGAGCTGCCAATACAGGAACGCCCATTTGCACCAAAGCAGGAGCTGCGATGGTAGAAGTGATTACATAGTTAGCAGTGGTCGGAACACCCATACCAAGAATTAAGGAAGTAATCATGGTAAAGAACATTGCAGGAAGCAACGCACCACCGGACAAGTCAAGGAGCGCAGTAGCAACTTTCAAACCAACGCCGGTTTTAGTTACTACACCAATAATGATACCTGCAGTAGCACAAGCAATCAATACGCCAAGTACGCCCATAGAACCATCAATCAAGCCTTGTACGCCTTGTTTAAAGGTAATACGAGTGGAAGCACGCAAGCTAGCGCAGCAAATGCTCAGAAGGATTGCTGCCAATGCTGCACGCATCGGGGTAAAACCGCTAACAAGCAAGTAAACGATTACGATAAGCGGAAGAGCCAAGTGCCCTTTTTCCACGAAGAGTTTTTTGAAGGAAGGCAGTTCTTCACGAGGAGTGCCTTTCAAATCATATTTTTTAGCTTCATAGTGAACGCCAAGCCATACGCCAATGTAGTACAAGAGTGCAGGAATAACTGCTGCTTTTACTACGTCGAAGTACGGAACGCCTACGAATTCAGCCATCAAGAATGCTGCTGCACCCATTACAGGAGGCATCAATTGACCACCGGTGGAAGCTGCTGCTTCTACTGCACCCGCAAATTCAGGACGGTAGCCTAATTTTTTCATCATCGGAATGGTAAATGCACCAGTACCTGCTACGTTACCTACGGAAGAACCAGATACAGTACCCATCAAGCCGGAGGAAAGTACTGCAACTTTAGCAGGACCGCCTGCTGCCCAACCTGCGATAGCATTAGCAATATCAATGAAGAATTTGCCAAGACCAGTGGTTTCCAGATAAGCACCAAACAAAATGAAGAGATAAATAAAGGTAGAAGATACGCCCATGGGAGTACCAAAGATACCTTCAGTGGTAAAGAACAAGTGGTCAAACATTTCTTGAACGCCTACACCACGGTGAGCCAAAATACCGGGAATGTACGGACCAAAGAATGCGTAAACCATAAAGAAGAATGCTACGGTAATCATCGGCCAGCCTACTACACGGCGAGCAGCTTCGAATACCATAAAGGTACCAACCAAACCAACGATGAAGTCAGTTTCATTGTTCATACCAGCACGCAATACCAGTTCTTGGTAATTTACTACGATGTAGAGAGCACTAGTAGCGCTGACTACTGCAAAGAGAATATCCAAGGGGTGCATGGATTTTCTAGACCAAGATGCACGCGCAGGATAAAGTAAGAAAATCAAAACGAAACCAAATGCCAAATGCACTGCACGTTGTAAGTGAGCGTCTAATACGCCAAAGGTTGCAGTATACAATTGGAAAATAGCAAATACGATACAAATACCTTTAATAATATAGTCCCACATACCAGTCATGGAACGCTTATTGGATTCCTTATCGTACTTTTGCAACACCTCTTCTGCTGAAAGCTCTTTAATTTCTTTAGCAGACATGGTATCAACCTCCCCCAATAAAAAATTTTAAAATAAATCGTACTTCCTTTGCCAATACTGCCAGCGGTACTCAGCTTTCACCTGTACCAGACTGCCATGCCCAAACAAAGCACATAAATCATAAACTTTATTATAGTGAACTATACACGGCATTGCCTGTTCGGCGATACGCAAATCCACCTGTTTGTACGGTCTATTCATCACCAGTTGGAACTTACCGTCCCCTGTTTGACTGAACGCACCATCACTTGGAGAATAAGGGTACCCCCAACCCAGGGATTCAAACCGTGTATGAGTCATTGTCAAATCATTAACTCCGTTTACGGTAAAGAACTCTTCCCATGGTGTTTTCTCAACAGAATGAGTAAAACGAATATTCCAGACATCGCCAACCTTGCTGTCAAAAGCAATTGGCTCCCTCTCCCCTTCAGGGTTCAGAGAAACAACTATAGCAGTAGCATACCATAAAAAGCTAGCTACCGCAAAGATTATAAACAAATATAAAGATAACTTTAGTTTTAAAAAAGACCGGGAACCGGCTTGCGCCAGTTTCCGGTCTCGAAGATTTGACGTCATTGCAAACCCTTATTTTTCTTTAAAGAATTTTTCAGCGCCCGGAGCAAATTTAATGGACATACCGTCAGATGCGGATGCTTTGGTGATTGCGTTTGCAGCAGAGTGAGCAGCTTTCATACGATCCAAGTTGGAGTAGAGAGCTTTTGCTACGTCATAAGAAGTTGCAGCATCCATTTTGTCGGTTACTGCCAACATGCATTTAACTGCTACAGCCGGAACGTCAGCAGCTTGTTTGTTATAGGTACCAGCTTTAATGGTCAGTTTGGTGTAGAACGGATATTTAGCGATCAAAGCGTCAGCTTTAGCAGCGTCAACCGGAATCAGAACTACATCGTTAGAAGTGGAGATATCTTGAATAGCAGCGGTGGGATGACCAGCGGTTACGAATGCAGCGTCAACGTTGCCGTCTTTCAATGCACTTGCAGCTTCGCCGAAGGACAAGTATTGAACTTTCATATCTTCATAAGTCAAGCCATAAGCAGCCATGATTTGACGAGCGTTTGCTTCAGTACCGGAACCAGCAGCACCTACAGCGATGCGTTTGCCTTTGAAGTCATCGATGGAATCGATGCCGGTTTTTTTCAAGGTTACGATTTGTACGGTTTCAGGATACAGAGTTGCCAAGCCTTGGAGACCAGCTACTTGTTTGCCTTTGAACATTTCTTGACCGTTAGCAGCATAGAAAGCGATATCGTTTTGGATGAAAGCGATGTCAACTTTGCCTTGGTTCAACAAGTTTACGTTAGCTACAGAAGCACCAGTGGATTGTGCAGATGCGTTGCAGCCGGGAATGTTTTTGTTAAGAATGTCAGCTAAAGCGCCGCCCAACGGGAAATAGGTACCAGCAGTACCGCCAGTAGCAATGTTAATGAATTTTTGAGCTGCAGGTTTTTTAGCGTCTTTTTTATCGCCACCACAGCCAGCAACCATTGTTGCCATTACCATAATACCCAAAAGGAATACCAATAATTTTCTCATACATTTCCCTCCTTAATTTGAATATGCGCTTTCGATGCACAGCAACATATTGTTGATTATTTTTATTCGTTAAAAAGTTAAAAATTCCTGCAAATTATTTCTAATATAAAATGTATACATTATTTTTTTATTTCTTTTGCGTAATATATCTCTTTATGGTAAAATAATTTCAGTATTTTATTAAGGAGTGTGTAAAACTATGAGTAACGGAGCTTATTCTTTGAAACTTGCTCGTACCCTTTATGATAACGTTTATCGTTGCAGACTTTTCAATGACAACCAACAACCTGTTGCAGATATGCGCATCGTTCCCAGCATCCCCATGGATCGCAGCCAAGTGCCTGAAGATGCACCGGTAGTACCGGCTTTCCTCTTGGTTATTGTTGACGATGCTGACATTAACAAAGACAACGTAATCGATTTTGAAGAACGCGCAAGCTATGCATTGTTGAAACGCTTCTCCACCGAAGTTATCAACTTCCAACATTGCGAATTCTACTATCCTTCCCCTGCTTTCTACTTCGATCAACCGGATTTGACCGGCGTTAACACCGACGTAGTAATGTAATCTAAAAAGTAAAGCCCGCTCTTACGAGCGGGCTTTTTCTTATTTTTACATAAACAATCTGAGGAAGAACACTACTACTGCACCAATTGCCGCAAAAATTATAAAAGTAGGCAAAAGGAAGAAGAACAACGCTAAGATACCACCTAAGATTAATAGCGTCATCAAGATACCACTGCTGCACCCCATTGTATGTACTTTAAACTGGGGATTTACAGTAGTGCGTTGTTGTTGTTGACCTTTAGCTTGGTCATAACGAGTGTATTCATCTTGAGTTTGGTATTGATATTTAGTTTTGCTACCACCATCATTAGTGCTACCATCTTCTTCAATGGTTACACCTTCGAAGGAATCGCGGTCGTTAGGATTAAGCACTTGAGCTTCACGTTTAAATTGGTAATGACAATAAGGACATTCCAAAACAGCATTATCAACTTCACGTCCACAAAAATTACATTTCATCTGCATACTCCTTTACAACTTAGGAAAGCAACATCAGCAGCAATCCTTCTTCATTAATATAACGGGGGTCGTGCTCCTCTACACCCAAAGTAGTTTGGATTTGAGTAGCACAATTACTAATTACATTGGAAGGAATATTGCGACACATTTCCGCAATTTTAGCTAAATCGTAGTTATAAATATTATTGGCATCAATAAAATTCTTGATTGCTCCCGCCGCCCAAACATCAGCCAAACGCGGAGAGAAATTATTATAATGAGCCTTATAATCTGACCAGATACGTTGAGTTAACATAATATCATAGGCAGAAAAAGCATAAGGTTTCATCATCGCCTTAATGCATTGCACTACTCTATCTTCTTGGTCAATTGGCATAGGCAGATAATTTTCTACGTTAGTAGTGTAGTTGAAACCATCCATACGCACATAGGCAGAGAATATCAAGGTAACGTGACGAATGAACATCGCATTACGGCTAACAAATTCATCCCAGCTCATTTCTCCGCCATTACGAGTTGCGAACCAAGCTTTAGCATCAGTGAGCACTTCATACAATTTCTTACGTGCACGATTAGGAACAGTCATACCACGCAAAAAATTCATTACCATTGTTTCATTATAGAAGATGTGTCCCAAGAAAAGGAATTCTTCCGTTTTAGTTTCTGCCTCAATG
>JBGVIJ010000077.1:0-3676 GCA_045123075.1 Phascolarctobacterium sp.
CAGGGATTTTCAGTCCCTTGCTCTACCAACTGAGCTACCGAGGCATAGTTTTGGCGACCCGGAAGGGACTCGAACCCTCGACCTCCGCCGTGACAGGGCGGCATTCTAACCAACTGAACCACCGGGCCAAATCAACTACAAGTGATATTATACAGATTTAGTACTATCTTGTCAACATCTTTTTTATTTTTCTAAAGCAGTTAATGTTTTCTCCAATTTCTCTTTAAGCAAAGCATTTAAAGTTTCCAAAGAGTTGGCATTAAATTCTTCCGTAGTCAAAGGCAAATAACCTTTCTTCATTTCCGCGAAGAGCTCGTTACGGAAACTGTTATATAAGAACATCAACTGGTTACCATTAGCAAAATCACTATAATCTAAAATTATCCAAGAGCCATTAATATATTCCAAAGGACAATCAGGAGTAATGTAAAGCTCGAAGTTACCAATTTGTTTAGGCAAGCTTTTCCAATAGCTCCATTCCTTAAAGCCCATCACTTCAGACTCGTAGCCCATTTCCTTTGCTTTCCCCTTCCCCATATCTTGTAACAAGGAAGGCAATTTATTCAAAACAACCTCAGCAAATTTATCTTTATCACGGGTAAAAAATCTATCATCCCTAAAAGTATGCAAACCTAAATTCTTTACAATGACATAGTCAAAGGTTTCACCTGTATAAATTAAATCAACGCAAGCATGGTTTGCCTCATCAACATAGGAAGCAATGTTTAAAATGTTACCTTTGATACCAGTACCTTCACGCAAAGTGAAGCCTTCTAATTCTTTAGGCAACTGTTGTAAAAACTCCCACTCTTGCAATTCTGCTTCTATCTCAGTTATCTTTTTAGCCATTAGTCAGATACCTCTTCTTTCTCCTGACATTATAACATAAAAAAGACGGCAGAAAAAATCCACCGTCTTCAAATTGCTTTTAAATTATTCGTCCATATTTTTAGGAAGAATTAAATTAAGAACTACTGCAACAATGAACACAACTGCCACACAGTTTTCTGCAAACACATTGCGAATCAAATCCGGGAAGATTTTAAAAATTGCAGGAGTTTGAGTGAAGCCCAAGCCAATACTCATTGCCAAGGAAGAAATGATAACATTACGTTGGCTGTAGCCACAAGCAGCAATCATTTGCACGCCACTTACTACGATGGAGCCAAACATCATCAAAGTACAACCACCAAGTACAGGTTCAGGTAAAGATGCCAATATTACGCCCAACGCAGGGAACAAACCTGCCATAATCATAATAACAGCACCAGTCATGATTGCGAAGCGATTAACTACTTTAGTCATAGCAATCAAGCCAACGTTTTGGCTGAAAGAAGTAATAGGCATGCAACCAAACAAAGAAGAAATACTGCTCACGATACCATCGCAGGTAATGGAGCCGGAAATTTCTTTCTCAGTAACATCACGTTTCAAACCAATAGCAGTCATTGCAGAAGTATCGCCAATGGTTTCAGAAGCGGATACCAAGAAAATCAGGAACACTGCAAAAATTGCACCAGGGTCAAAGTTCATTTCGTAAGGCATAAACTTAGGAATGGAAATCAGATCAACAGTTGCCAATTTACTTAAGTCAACCAAACCAAAGAAGAAAGCTACAATGTAGCCTACAATCAAACCAAACAAAACTGAAAGTTGTTTAAAGAAAGACTTTGCAAAAATATTGAAAGCCAAGCAGCTTACCAAAGTAATTGCACCTACGGTTACATATTTTGCATCACCAAAATTAGGATTACCAAAACCGCCGCCGAAAGAGTTAGCGCCAATACCAAGCAAGGAGAAACCGATAGCCGCTACAACAGTAGCCGCTACGATGGGCGGAATAAGTCTACGCCAATAACCAGCGCACAAACCTAAAATACCTTCCAAGATACCGCCGACTAAAGCAGCACCCATGGCAGTACCATAACCAAACTTAGAACCAATTACGCAGAAGATGGAAACAAAGGTAAAGCTGATACCCATAACGATGGGCAAGCCACTACCTACTTTCCAAACAGGGTAAAGTTGAATCAAAGTACCCAAGCCTGCAATAATCATAGCAGTTTGAATCAGAGCAGCACTTGCTTCCACAGGCATCTTCACTACGCCCGCCACAATCAGGATAGGCGCAATGTTAGCAACGAACATAGCAAGTACGTGTTGCAAACCAAAGGGAATCGCTTTGCCTACAGGAACCTTACCATCAAGTTTATAAATATTATCGATGCTTTCCTTACTCATGTTAGCTCCTTATCTAAACTCAATAGTTTTGCTTTGCGCGTCCATTTTTTCGATGATTGCCAAAGATTCTACGCGAATACCGTTAGCGCGCAATTTGTCGCCACCACCTTGGAAACCTTTTTCTACTGCAATGCCTACGCCTTCTACAGTAGCACCTGCTTGACGCACAATGTCAATCAAGCCTTCCAAAGCACAACCATTGGCCAAGAAGTCATCAATAATCAAAACGTGGTCATCAGTGCTAATGAAACGTTTGGAAACAACTACTTCATTTACTTTATTGTGAGTGTAGGAATAAATCTCAGTAAAATAAACGTCCTTGTCCATGTTGCTACCGCTAGATTTTTTAGCAAATACAACAGGAACTTGGAAATACATTGCTGCTACACTGGCAAGACCAATGCCGGAAGCTTCAATAGTCAAAATTTTAGTAATGGGAGCATCAGCGTAAATTCTTTTGAATTCTTCACCCAACTTAGCAATAAACGGTACATCTATTTGATGATTTAAGAAGCTATCTACTTTAAGAACGTTACCACTTTTGATAACGCCATCTTTCAAAATTTTTTCTTCTAATAATTTCATAAACAACCCTCCGAAGCCACAAAAATTACTTGCAAACATTATAGCACTTTGTGACAAATGGGTAAACAAAAAACACCTGCAACTATGTAAGTTACAGGTGTTTCTAATATTATTTTTGTTCGAGAAGATAAATATCACCGATTTCAGAAATAGTATGCAAATCTTCAGGCTTAGCTTGCAATTTCAACAAACGACGATATTCTAAACCACGTACCAAGAAGTACTTATGTTTCTCTTTGCGCAAAGCTTTAGCAAATGCGTCAGTCTTCGGCAACATTTCAACACCAGGTTTGCCAGCGTAATACATAAAACCGGGGCGCAAGAATTTATCAACGTAAATTTCAGAGCTTTGATTACATTCTTGACGATAAACTTGGCTAATGTTTTTAACGCTAAATCTGTCTTCAATCATAGGCATCATAAAAGCAAAAGCAACAACCATAATGGTAGCACCAGTTGCCACATGAATCCAACTTGCCATTTCAACATCACGGTAGTACCACAAAGTAAAGAGTGCGGCAAAGCCTAAAACAAAAGTTAAACCACCCAAAATCAAACCACTAAATTCCAGTTCAGGAAGTTGTTGTCCGCCAATTACCCAACCAATGCCCAACAAAGTGAACATAATACCGCTACCTACAATCCAACTGTAGAAAGTAGTATTGTAGCGCAACTTAGCAACCATTCGAGAGATATTCCAACCAATGATGATTGCAAGCGCCGGGAACATAGGCAAAATATAAGAAACGAGCTTAGTCTTGCAAATGGTAAAGAACAGCAATACGAATACCCACCATACGTGCATAAACATCAAGGTACGCATTTCGTCGATACGGCTATCGCTAATGGA
>JBGVIJ010000078.1:0-24059 GCA_045123075.1 Phascolarctobacterium sp.
TATTAAAAGCTCTGTCTAAAAGTAATTAGACAGAGCTTTCCATTTAAATTCGCAGTGTCAGAATTTTTAACGATTTGTGAAATTTTTTATACGTTATGTTAAAATAAACTTATAAGAAAATTCTCTACGGAGGTTCCAACAATGTCTTTAAGTGCAAATGTAAATGAAAAAGCGTCCTTGATTTGGGCGATTGCTGATAAATTAACTGGTGTCTACAAACCTCACGAATACGGCGAGGTTATTCTTCCTTTGACTGTAATTCGTCGTTTTGATTGTATTTTGTCTGATACAAAAGATGCAGTGCTTGAAAAATATGAAAGTGTAAAAAATTTACCGTTGCGTGATGTATTATTACGCAACGCTTCTGGTCATCCCTTTTACAACACCAGCAAATTTACATTTGAAAAATTGTTGGCTGCTCCTAATGATATAGAAGCTAATTTTCGTGACTATTTAAATGGTTTCTCTGAAAACGTACAAGATATTATTCAAAAATTTAAGTTTGATACTCACATCAACACCATGGCTAATAAAGACATTTTGTACATTGTTTTGAAAGAGTTTACCACTGTAAAAGCTAATCTTCATCCTAATGTAATCTCTAATTTGGAAATGGGTTACATCTTTGAAGAAATCATCCGTAGATTTTCTGAAGCACATAATGAAGATGCGGGACAACACTATACTCCGCGTGAAGTTATCCAACTTATGGTAAACATTTTGTTCTATGATGATAACGATGTGCTTTCTGGCAACAATGTTGTTAAAACAATTTATGATCCTGCTTGTGGAACTGGTGGTATGCTTTCTGTTGCGGAAGAATATTTGAACAAGCTTAATGCTTCTACTGAACTGATGGCTTTTGGTCAAGAAATTAATGACCAAACTTTTGCTATCTGCAAGGCAGACATGCTCATTAAAGGTAACAACGCAGATTTTATTAAAGACGGTAATACTTTGTCTGATGATAAGTTTGAAGGACAAAAATTTGACTATATTATTTCCAATCCACCGTTTGGTCGTGAATGGAAAAATGAAAAGGCAAAAGTTGAAGCAGAAGCTAAGAAAGGATTTGCAGGAAGATTTGGTGCAGGCTTACCTGCTGCAAGCGATGGACAAATGCTTTTCTTGATGACTGCTATTTCTAAAATGAAAGACCGCAGTAATGGTGGTAGTCGCATTGCTATTATCCACAATGGTTCTCCGTTGTTTACTGGTGATGCAGGAAGTGGACCTTCTGATATTCGTAAATATATTTTAGAAAATGATTTGCTTGAAGCAATCATCGCATTGCCTAATGATATTTTTTACAATACAGGCATTGCTACCTATATTTGGGTACTCTCTAATAAAAAGCAAGGTACTAAACGCGAAGGTAAGGTTCAACTTATTAACGCGAATGGTTTGTTTGAAAAACGTCGCAAGGCTTTAGGCAACAAACGTAATGACATTTCTGAAACTGCCATTGCAGAGATTACCAATTTGTACGGAGACTTTAAAGAAACTGAACTTAGTAAAATTTACGATAACGAAGATTTTGGTTATACCAAGATTACTGTGGAACGTCCCTTGCGTGATGAAAATGGCGAGCTGATTTTGAAAAAAGGCAAGCCACAAGCAGATGCGTCTTTACGTGATACTGAGAATATTCCGCTGAAAGAAGATATTGAAGCGTATTTTAAGCGAGAGGTTTTGCCTTTTGCTCCTGATGCTTGGATTGATGAAAAGAAATTTAAAGTGGGTTACGAAATTCCCTTTACCCGTTATTTTTACAAGTATGAAGCACCAAGACCTTCTGCTGAAATTATGGCAGAGATTATGGAATTAGAAACAGAGCTTTCCGGTAGTTTGGAAGAGGTATTTGATTTATGAGAGCAATGAAAGATAGCGGTATTGAATGGATAGGGGAAATACCGCAGGATTGGGAAGTAGTAAGAACTAAGTATGTAGCTAGTTTGTATACCGGGAATAGTATCAAAGATGAAGAAAAGTCTAAATATGAGGATAGTGAAGATTCTGTTCCCTATATTTCAACCAAGGATATCAATGTAAACTTTAATACAATAGATTATAAAAATGGATTATACATTAAAAATAATGATTATCAGTTTATAAGAGCTTATAACAACGACACTTTAATGTGTATTGAGGGCGGAAGTGCTGGAAAGAAAAAAGCTTTATTAAATCAGACAGTTTGTTTTGTTAACAAACTGTGTTGTTTTCATTCACTAAATATTGATAGCGTATATTTGTATTGGGTGTTAAATTCTCCTCATTATGAGGAAGAATTTAAAGTTAATCTTTCTGGGTTAATTGGTGGTGTATCTAAAGGTGTTTTGTTGAATTTTATAATACCGGTTCCAAGTGAGAGAGAACAAAAACGTATTGCAGATTATCTTAACACTAAATGTTCTAAAATCGATTCTATCATTGAAAAACAACAAGCTGTAATTGAAAAACTTAAAGAGTATAAGCTTTCTGTAATTACAGAAGCGGTTACTAAAGGGTTGAATTCTGATGTTGAGATGATAGATAGTGGCGTTGAGTGGATAGGGGAAGTGCCGAAGCATTGGGAAAACAAAAAGTTGTTGTCTGTTTTGTCTATGCGTGTTATAGATGGACCTCATGAAAGCCCAACGTTGGTAGATGAGGGCGTACCATATATTTCTGCTACTGCTATTGAGAATGGTAAAATAAATTTTGATAAAAAGAGAGGATATATTACTGCTGAATATTGTGATGAGTGCGATAAGCGGTATAAGCCACAAAAGAATGATATTTTATTAATTAAGCTTGGTGCAAGCACAGGACAAGTTGCTATTGTTGAAACTGAAGGACGTTTCAATATTTGGGTTCCCCTAGCTGCAATAAGATGCAATGGATTTGCTATACCCAAGTTTGTTTATTATGCGTTTAAATCAGATTATTTTATTAAACAGATGGAGCAATCTTGGACTTATGGTACGCAACAAACATTGGGTGTGAAAACTATCGAGAGGTTAAGGTTATTGTGTCCCAATGTTGAGGAACAAAATAGGATAGTTTCATTTTTAGATGATAAATGTAAAACTATTGATACTGCTGTAGTAAATAGAGAAAAGATAGTTTCTAAGCTAGAAGAATATAAAAAGTCTTTGATTTATGAAGTTGTGACGGGTAAAAAGGAAGTGTGATGATTGGAATCCAAAAGATTACAAAATATTTTACGCTGGAAATTTTGTTTTAGAATTCTTATCTTTACTATTACATTATTTACTGCAATATCAATGAGTTGCTTGGATGCTTGCGGTGATAAAAAAATTATTTGTTATGATTCTATCTATTTTGAAATAGATGGAGATATTGTTAATTTTATATTTGGTGTTGCTGCATCTGGTGTTTTTTGGAGTGTTGTAGAACTATTCGATTTATTTATTGATACTAAAAGTTTATATTGTTCAGAGCGTAACAAATTGATTTTTATAGTAGATGAATGTTTATGTGAAATGATTGACATACTGAGTGTGAAAAATAGAGAAGAAATAGATTGGGAGAGATTTAGAGAGTGTAAAGATAAACTGTGGGGGAGGATTGCTAGATATCCTTTTGAATGTGATGTATATACGATTTCTGAGGAATTTCAAGAGATAGCTAATTATATTTGGAGATTATCGTGGAAGTTTGACGGTTGCTTTTTTCATAAACCCAATAAACAGAAAAAGGATGTATTTTATTCTTCTGTGGTAAGTATAGTGAGATTTAACAATAGATGTAATTTAGAGGGTGATGATATTTTTTCCTTAATATCTGGTATGGATGAGATGAGTAAAATTGAATTGAATTTTAAACCATTAAAACTTCCAAAAGGGTTGATGATTGTGGGGCAAAAGGGAAACTTGGGTAAATATAATAATTTACCCAAAAATTATAGTATTTATACAACATTTTTACCAAGACTGATATTTGAAGAAAAAGTTATTAGAAAGCCTGTAGAAAATTCAATAGTGTTGGTATTTAAGTTATTGTGGCGAACAATAAAATAAATGACTATAAAACATTGGTGATTAAGAAAAGTTGCAAAAATTGACTATGAGCAAGAAGGAAGTGAATTAAGTGTCTGATTTTGATGTGAAGGAAAGACGTTTTGAAGAAGATATAGAAGCGTATTTGTTAGCTGACGGTGGTTATAAAAGGGGGAATCCATCTGCTTTTGACCGAAAGCTTGCTTTGGACAAAGAAACTTTTATTAGCTTCATCAAAACAAGCCAACCTAAAAATTGGGAACGCTACGTTAAAATTTACGGTGCGGATAGCGAAAGACAAATTGTTGAACGCTTTTGTCGTGAAGTAAAACTTAACGGTATCTTAAAAATTTTGCGTAAAGGCTTTGTTGATAGAGGTATTACTTTTAGAGCAGTTTATTGGAAACCGGAAACTTCTATTAACGAAACTAGTAAAAAGCAATATGAAGACAATATTTTACATTGCACTAGACAACTTCATTATTCCTTGATGAACGAAAATAGTATTGATATTGTTTTGTTCTTGAATGGTATTCCTGTTGTAACAATGGAATTGAAATGTCAATTTACAGGACAAAACACTGCAAATGCTATCAATCAATATAAATTTGACCGTGCTAGCAAAGATGCCATCTTTGAATTTAAGAATCGTGTACTTGTTCATTTTGCTGTTGATTTGAGCAATGTGTATATGACTACAAAATTAGAAGGTGCAAAAACTTACTTTTTGCCTTTCAATCAAGGTAGTAATGGTGCGGGCAAGGTTGGTGGCAAAGGCAATCCCATTAATGAGAATGGTTATGATACTTCCTATTTGTGGGAGAATGTTTTATGCAAAGACCGTTTGCTTGAAATTTTACATAAGTACATACACTTGGAAGTAGTTAAAGATAAAAAGACTGGTGAAGTTAAATCAGAACGTATGATTTTCCCGCGTTATCACCAATTAGATGTAGTGACTAAATTGTTGGCAGATGTTAAGGAATTTGGTGCAGGTAAAAATTATCTTATTCAACATAGTGCAGGTTCAGGCAAGTCTAATTCCATTGCTTGGCTTGCTCATCGTTTAAGTGGTTTGCACGATTACAATGATGAAAAGATTTTCCAATCTGTAATTATCGTTACTGATAGAAAAGTTTTGGATAGTCAACTTCAAGATACTGTTTACCAATTTGACCACGTGCAAGGTGTTGTGGTTAAGGTTGACAAAAATTCTAAACAGCTTAAAGATGCTATCGAAAACGGTGCTGGTATTATTATTACCACTTTACAAAAATTCCCTGTGATTTATAAGGAAGTTGAAAGTGGTAGCAAGAGATTTGCTGTTATCATTGACGAAGCACATTCTTCTCAAACTGGTGATGCTGCTAAAAAATTAAAACGTGCTTTGGTAGATACGGAAAAACTTTTAGAAGAATACGCTGAATTTGATAACGAGGATGAAGCACAAAGAGAAGAAAAACAAGATAAGTTGATTGATGAACTGGCTGCTCATGGACAACATAAAAATTTGTCTTTCTTCGCATTTACTGCAACTCCTAAAGATAAAACTTTGAATATGTTTGGTTGGAGAGATATCGAAGGTAAATATCATCCGTTCCATATTTATTCTATGCGTCAAGCTATTGATGAAGGTTTTATTTTAGATGTTTTGCAAAACTATACTACCTATAAGATGTATTACAAAATCATCAAAACTATTCCTGATGATCCACAACTGGATACTGCGGCTGGTGTAAAAGCAATTCGCAAGTATGAAACTTTGCATCCGCATAATATTTCCCAAAAAGCTTCCATTGTTTTGGAACATTTTAGAAATGTAACCAGATATAAAATTGGTGGTAAGGCAAAAGCTATGCTTGTTACTCCTTCTCGTTTGCACGCTGTAAGGTACTTCCATGAATTTAAAAACCAAATCGAATTAAAAGGTTACAAGGATTTAGATGTGCTTGTTGCTTTTTCAGGTGAAGTTACTGACGATGGCAATACCTATACCGAAGAAAAGCTTAATGTTGGCAAAGATGGGGAGCACGTTAAAGAAAATGCTTTGCCGGAAGTATTCCACTCCGATGATTTCAATATGCTTATCGTTGCAGAAAAATATCAAACTGGTTTTGATGAACCGTTACTGCACACGATGTTTGTTGATAAAAAGTTGAGCGGTGTTAAAGCGGTGCAAACTCTTTCTCGTTTAAACAGAACTACTCGTGGTAAGCAAGATACTTTTATTTTGGATTTTGTTAATACTGATGAAGAAATAAAAGAAGCATTTGAACCTTACTTTGAAGAAACTGTTTTAGAAAAAGAGACAGACCCTAATGTAATTTATGATTTGAAAAGTACGTTGGATAACTTCCAAGTTTACCAAGATTTGGAGATTGAAAAGTTTGCCAAAATTTTCTTTTCCAATGACGAACAAGCTAATGGAGATTTAGGAAAGCTTCATGGAACGATTCGCCCTGCTCTTGATAGGTATGATGCTTTGAATGACGAAAAGAAAGATTTGTTTAAATCTACTTTGGCAAGGTTTAACAGAATTTATGCTTTCATTACTCTGGTGTGCAGACTTTTCGACAAAGAGATTCATAAGTTCAGTGTTTACGCTAAGTTCTTGTATAAAGAATTGCCTTCTCCTGGTGCTGAGAAAGTTTTTGTTGATGATAAGGTGCGTTTGGAATACTATCGTTTAGAAAAAGAATTTGAAGGCAGTATTAACTTGGTAGGTACGGAAGAAGGATTCATGCCTATTACTGGTGAGGCTGGTAGAGCTGAACGTAAGAAAGACCCGTTAACAGCTATCATCGATAAAATCAACAAAAAGTACGGAACAAACTTTACCGAAATGGACAAGGTACTTTTACAAATCGAAAATGATTACGCTGCAGAAGAAAAGTGGCGTAGTTATGCACAAAACAATGATTTGAAAACCTTTATGCTTCTGTTTACTAAGGACTTCTTAGATATGGCGGCGAAACGGTACGACCAAAATAATAATTT
Source organism: Phascolarctobacterium sp. (assembly GCA_045123075.1). GTDB lineage: Bacteria > Bacillota > Negativicutes > Acidaminococcales > Acidaminococcaceae > JAHHUH01. The sequence continues at coordinate 6,999 of JBGVIJ010000078.1, forward strand.
CTTTATGAAGATGTTTAGCGAGCCTGAAATGATGGAAGAAATTAAAAATACCATTGGTGCAGCTTTGTATGCTCGGTTAAAGCCAAAGAAGAAAGTTTATTATATGGAAACAGAAGACAATTCTTTAATGGCTGCTGAAAATCAAGAAGAGTTCAACAAAAAGTAAATATGATTTAAAAATCAAAAACTCCGTCCACAAATTTGGACGGAGTTTTAGTTTTTAATTATAGAAAATTTTAAAATGTTTCTTCACCAAATCCCCATTACATATTGCACGATAAGTGCTGTGATGGTAATCCCCATCCAGCAGCTAAAGCCCAAAATGATGGGTTTGGTTCCTGATTTTACAAGCTTGACTACATCTGTATTCAAACCAATGGCTGTCATAGCCATAATGATGAAAAATTTACTAAGGTTTTTCATTGGTGCAAAAGTTTCAGCAGTTGCGCCAAAGCTCATGCAAATTGTGGTGAACACGGAAGCTAAAACGAAGTACAGGATAAAGGTGGGGAAGGCATTTTTAAAATTAAAGTTACTTTGTCCGCCATTATTCTTTTTAGCGTAGAGCAAAGATAAAACTAAAGTGATGGGGATGATTGCCAAGGTTCTTGTCAATTTTACCATTACCGCTTTATCGAGAGTTGCAGTTCCTAAATTGTGCATTGCATCCCAAGTGGAAGCGGTAGCTGTAACTGCAGAGGTGTCGTTAACCGCGGTGCCTGCAAAAATGCCAAAGGCTTCGCCACTGGTGGTGTCAAATCCCAAAGCATTACCAAGCATAGGGAAGGTAAGTGCTGCAACTACATTAAAAAGGAAGATTACAGAAATGGAAGAAGCCACTTCTTCATCACTTGCCTTTACTACAGGAGCAGTAGCTGCTACGGCGGAACCACCGCAAATGGAAGAACCTACGCCGATTAAGGCAGCAGTTTTATCGGGAATGTTACAAAACTTGTAGGCAAGGTAACCAATTAAAAGAGAGATGCCTATAGTTGAGATGATTATTGGCATGGATTGAATACCTGTATTTACTACAACGTGTAAGTTTAAACCAAAGCCAAGTAAAATTACTGCGTACTGCAAAATCTTTTTAGAAGTAAAGGTGATGCCAGCTTTGAAAGTTTCTTTAAAAGGTAGAAAGCGTGTAATCACCATGCCTGCCAGAATACCAAAGACAGGACCGCCAATGAGGGGAAGTTTATTACCTAAATATTGACAGGGTAATGCTATCAAGAGGCATAAAAGAAAACCTCTAATGTTTTTTTGAATGAAATCCATTTTGTGTCCTTTCTAAAACAAGCTTTCCATAACCGGTTCGCCTTCCGGTTTTTCAGTACATTGTCTTACGCCGCCTCGCCACATTCTACCAAGTTCTAAGTTGTAGTTACCGGCGAGCTGTTCAAAGTCTTGCGCATCACATTGCTTCATAACATGTGCAACTGCTGTTGCGCAAGCACGAGCATCTTCTAAAGCGTGGTGATGTTGGAATTTAAAGCCAACACTTTCTGCAACGGATTTTAAACCGAAGCTTTCTAAATGGGGCAATGCCTTTTTAGCCAACATCCAACTGCAGATGAAGTCAAATTCAGGCAGGGGAATGTTCCAAGAAGCAAGTGAGCCTTTTAAAACTCCCATGTCAAATTTAGCGAAGTGAGCTACAACTTGCTTGCCGTGTAAGCGTGGCAGGATTTCTTTCCAAATTTCGAGCAGAGTAGGTTCATCGGCAACCATTTCTTCGGTGAGACCGTGTACCTTGATGTTATCAGGATGAAAATATAAATTTTTAGGACGAATGAGCTTATAGTATTCGTCAACAACTTTTCCATCTTTGAAAGTAACTAAGCCAATGGAGCAGGCGCTATCGCTGTTGCGATTGGCTGTTTCAAAATCTATTGCAACAAATTCCATGAGAGCCTCCAAAATTTTTAGGGGTTATTTATAAATATTGTAACATAATAAAATGACGATTGTGAAAAATCTTAGGCATCGTTCATTTTTTGTTTTCAATTCTTGGTTTTATGTTATACTTATCTAATAGAGATTTTAAAATTAGATTTATATCCGACGAGGTAACTTGAAAGGAATGAAGTATATGTATAATCCTAAATCAATGAAAGCTGAAGAATTTATCAGTCACGAGGAGATTCTTGCAACTTTGGCGTATGCTGAAGAAAACAAGAATAATTTTGAACTTATCGAAGAAATTATAGCTAAGGCAGAAAAACGTGAAGGCTTGGGCTATCGCGATGCTTCTGTACTTTTGGCGTGTGAGGATGAAGCAATCCTCAAAAGAGTTTACGCTCTTGCAGAACAAATCAAACTTGATTTTTACGGTAACCGTATCGTAATGTTTGCCCCCTTGTATCTTTCTAACTACTGCATTAACGGTTGCATCTACTGTCCTTATCATATGAAGAATAAGCACATTGCCCGCAAAAAACTTACGCAAGAAGAAGTTGCTGCAGAAGTAATTGCATTGCAAGATATGGGACATAAACGTTTGGCTCTTGAAGCTGGCGAAGATCCGGTACACAATCCTATCGAATATATTTTGGAATGTATCAAAACAATTTATTCCATTAAACATAAGAACGGTGCTATCCGTCGCGTTAACGTAAATATTGCGGCAACTACTGTAGAAAACTACCGAAAGTTGAAGGACGCAGGCATTGGTACTTACATTTTGTTCCAAGAAACCTATCACAAAGAAAGCTATGAAGAACTGCATCCCACCGGTCCTAAACATAACTATGCTTACCACACCGAAGCAATGGACAGAGCAATGGAAGGTGGCATTGATGACGTAGGTTTGGGTGTACTCTTTGGTTTGGAACGCTACAAGTATGAATTTGCTGGTCTGCTCATGCACGCAGAACATTTAGAAGCAGTGCACGGTGTTGGCCCTCATACTATTAGCGTACCGCGTATTAAACGTGCTGATGATATTGATCCTTCTACTTTTGCTAATGGTATTGATGACGAAACCTTTGCAAAACTTGTCGCGTTGATTCGTATTGCAGTGCCTTATACCGGTATGATTGTTTCTACCCGCGAAAGCCAAGAAGTACGCGAAAAAGTTTTGAAACTGGGTATCTCTCAAATTAGTGGTGGTTCTAGAACTTCCGTTGGTGGTTACACTGAAGAAGAACGCCCCACCGATACTGAGCAATTTGACGTTTCTGACCAACGCACTTTGGATGAAGTAGTACATTGGTTGATGGATTTAGGTTATATTCCGTCCTTCTGTACTGCTTGCTACCGTGCAGGTCGTACTGGTGATAGATTTATGGAACTTTGCAAATCTAAGCAAATTCAAAATTGCTGTCACCCCAATGCGTTGATGACCTTGAAAGAATATTTGATGGACTACGCTTCTGCTGAAACTAAAGCAATTGGCGAAGCACTTATTGAAGCGGAACTGAACAATATTCCTAAAGAAAATGTACGCGAAATTTGTGCAGACCATTTGAAGAAGATTGAAGAAGGAATCCGTGACTTTAGATTCTAAGGAGCAAATATGTTAGCTGTTAATAAATATAGAGTAAATGAATTATTGATGGGTTTGGGTGAGTTTGGTAAAACTGACCAAGGCGTAACTCGTTTGGCGTACAGTGATGAAGATAGAGCTGCGCAAAACTGGCTTTTAGAAAAAGTTGCTGATTTAGGTTTAGTTATGCGCGAAGATGCTGTAGGTAATGTTTTCCTTCGTCGTGTAGGCGAAGATGACTCTTTACCTGCGGTTGCTACCGGTTCCCATCTTGATACTGTAATTCACGGTGGTATCTATGATGGTATGTGCGGTGTAGTTGGTGCGCTGGAAGCACTTTATATATTAAAAGATGCTAAACTGAAACGCAGTGTGGAAGTAATCATCTTTCGTGCAGAAGAAAGCAGTCGCTTTGGCTTTGCAACCATTGGTAGTAAGCTGATGACCGGTAACGGTTCTCCTGAAAGCTTTTCCAAAGCTGCGAAAAAGGGCGAACTTAGCTACATTGAAGCTTTAGCAAACTGGGGTTGTAATCCTGCTAATTATAAGGAAGCAATTGTTGCACCTAATACTTATAAAAGCTTTAGTGAAATTCACATTGAACAAGGCAAAGTTTTAGAAGAAACAGGTAAGCAAGTTGGCATTGTTCATAACATTGCTGCACCTACTCGTTTTAAAATTCACATCAAAGGTATGGCGGACCATTCCGGCGCTACTCCTATGGGTTTCCGCAAAGATGCTCTTGTTAGCGGTGCGAAGCTTATCCTTGCAGTAGAAGCTGCTGCCACTGCAGAAAAAGATAATGGCACTGTAGGTACTGTTGGCGTTGTAGATGTAGAACCTAGCTCCATCAACGTTGTGCCTGGCGGCGTAACCTTGTGGGTTGACGTGCGTGGTGTTAATAATGAAAGTATTGCTCGCACTTTGGAAGCAATCAAGGAAGAAGCTAAGGTTGTTGCAGAAAGTGACGGTGTTGCTATTGAATTTGAAATGCTCACTGCGGATAAGCCTGTTGCGTTAAGCGAAGAACTGGCGAAAAAGGCAGAAGCAATTTGCGAGGCGGAAGGCATTGATTATTTACACATGAATAGTGGTGCGGGGCACGACGCTATGCACATGGCGAAGCTTGCTCCTACAACCATGATTTTCATTCCCTGCAAAGAAGGCATTAGCCATAACCCGGAAGAGTTTGCAAAATTGGAAGATATTTGCCGTGCGGTAGAAGTGCTGGCGAAGTTACTCGAAAGTGAAGCAAATGAATAACGACTTCTAAAAATAAAAGGAAGCATTGTAAAAACAATGCTTCCTTAATTTTTTATACGCCTGTTCCGTCAAAGCAGGGAATAAATTCAGTACAAGCAGCTTCTTCTTCTTGGACGAAGCCATCTTCGATACCGCTATCCATTAAATATTGTTCAATCTCAGCGTATTCTTCCGCCGTAACCTTGCGGTTAATTTCGGGGAACTCTGCCGCACGACCGCAGGGTACGTATTGGTGCATTAAGCTGAACATAACTTGACCGGGTTTAAAGTTTTGAGCAACCCAATCAATAACTTTCTTACTGTTTTCTATATAGCCGGGCATAATCAAATGGCGAATGATGACGCCGCTTTCCATAATGCCATCGTCATTTATTTTGTAGTCACCAACTTGGCGGTACATTTCTTTGATGGCATCTGTAGCAATACGGAAGTAGTAGGGAGCGTTGCTGTACTTGATGGCAAGTTTATCATCAGAGTATTTCAAATCGGGCAAGTAAATTTGTACCTTGCCTTTTAATTTACGCAAGGTGTCTTGGGATTCAAAACCACTAGTGTTGTAAACAACGGGAACGCTCAATTTTTCAGGCAAGCTTTTAATGACAGATTCTGCAAAATGGGTGGGGGTTACTAAATTGATATTGTGTGCGCCTTGGGCGATAAGTTCTTGGTAAATTTCTTGCAAGCGTTCAATGGAAATTTCTTTACCAAAACCTTTGCAACTAATATCAAAGTTTTGGCAGAAGACGCAATGCAAGTTACAACCGCTAAAGAAAACAGTACCGCTACCTTTAGTTCCGCTGATGCAAGGCTCTTCCCACATATGGAGGCCTGCTCTTGCTACGATGGGGAGCATGCCGCAACCGCAGCTACCAAAGTATTTATCGTAAGAAGTGTCATTCATGTTTTCAGGTCTATCTACGCCACAACGATGAGGGCAAACATAACAGTATGTCAAAGTAATCATCTCCTTGAAATTTAGGCTTATTTAGATTGTAGCATAAGGTAAAGCGGTTGACAAAAATATAAGCAGATTTTATAATTTTCTATAGTAGGTCATATAACTGACGGAAAGTGGAATACCACATGGGAGTATGACCGGTATCGCCGACCGTCTGGGCAAGTTACCAGATTAGTGTCGGTTTTTTTAATTTAAGGGAGGTTTGTACAGTGAAAGAATTAGCATTGAAATATGGTTGCAACCCCAACCAAGCTAAAGCTCGCATTTACATGAAAAATGACAAAGAACTGCCCATCGAAGTTTTGAACGGTCGTCCCGGCTTCATCAACTTCTTGGATGCTTTCAATAGCTGGCAATTAGTTAAAGAATTGAAAGAAGCTACTAGTCTTCCGGCTGCTGCTTCCTTCAAACACGTTAGCCCTGCAGGTGCAGCAGTAGCGATGCCTATGAGCGACACCTTGAAAAAAATCTACTATGTTGACGATTTGGAACTTTCTCCGCTTGCAACTGCTTATGCTCGTGCTCGTGGCGCTGACCGTATGAGCTCCTATGGTGACTTTGTAGCTTTGTCCGATATCTGCGATAAAGAAACTGCTACCATGCTCGCTCGTGAAGTATCTGACGGCGTAATCGCTCCCGGCTACACCGAAGAAGCTATGGAAATTCTCAAAACCAAACGTAACGGTACTTACAATGTAATCAAAATTGATCCTGACTACGTTCCTGAACTCAGCGAAACTAAAGACGTATTTGGTATTACTTTTGAACAAGACCGTAACGAAGCTAAAATCACCACTGATATGCTCGTTAACCGTCCTACTGTTAACAAAGAAATTCCCGAAGCAGCAGCTCGCGATTTGCTGATTGCTTTGATTACTTTGAAATACACTCAATCTAACTCCGTTTGCTACGTTAAAGACGGTCAAGCAATCGGTATCGGTGCAGGTCAACAATCTCGCGTACACTGCACTCGTCTTGCTGGTAACAAAGCAGATATTTGGTGGTTGCGTCAAAACCCGAAAGTTTTGGCACTTCCCTTCAAAGAAAACATCCGCCGTCCGGACCGCGACAACACTATCGACGTTTACATCTCTGATGACTACGAAGATGTTTTGACCGATGGCGTTTGGGAAAACTTCTTCACTGAAAAACCGGAACCCCTTACTCGCGAAGAAAAGAAAGCTTGGCTGAAAGAATTGAACGGCGTAGCTCTTGGCTCCGACGCATTCTTCCCGTTTGGTGATAACATTGAACGCGCTCATCGTAGCGGCGTTGAATACATCGCTCAAGCTGGCGGTTCTATTCGTGACGATAATGTTATTGAAACTTGCGACAAATATAACATCGCAATGGCATTCACCGGTCTCCGTTTATTCCACCACTAAGATTTTTAAAAGCTCCTGTTCAAAAGAACAGGAGCTTTTTTGTGTCAAAAATTAATCAAAAATTTAAAGTTCCCTCTTGTCAAAATTGATGTTGTACCCTTATAATACATTCAGATATTATGAGCTGGTACTAAAAGCAGGTGAAACAATGAATTCTACAAGAAAGTTAATACGCCATGAAAGACTGCAACACATTCTGCAGAACAATCCGTTCCTGACAGATGAACAGTTGGCAAAAACCTTAAAGGTTAGTGTTCAGACCATTCGCCTGGATCGTGTGGCGCTGGGCATACCCGAGCTTCGCGAGCGTACCCGTGATATGGCAGAAGGTGCACAGTCCAAACTGCGTGCCATCGACAAGAAGGATATCGTAGGCGAGCTCATTGATTTGGAATTAAATAAAATAGGTATTTCTACCTTAAAGATAACACCGGACATGGTTATGGAAAAGAACGGAGTTGCTCGCGGACATTATATGTTCGCAATGGCAGACACCCTCGCACTTGCGGTGGTAGATGCTCATACTGCGCTCACCGGTGTAGCTAACGTAAAATATAAGTTACCTGTGTACGCAGGGGCAAACCTTGTGGCGAAGGCAGAGGTAACCAATCGTCGCGATGATAAATACTTTATCTGCGTAAGAATTAAGAATAATAACGAGGAAGTTTTCCGCGCTAAATTTATTGTTGTTTCTTTGGATGATGAAAGGAAGCAAGAAAAATGAAAATAGCAATTGATATTATGGGTACCGACCACGGTCCCAAAGAATTAGTATTAGGTGCAGTAAACGCTGTAAAGAAATTTGGCTGTGAAGTTGTGCTTGTAGGCGACGAAGAAGTTGCTAAAGAATGGCTTGCAAAGTACAATGCCTTAGATAATCAAAAGATTAAAATTCAACACGCAAGCCAAGTAATTAATATGGACGAGCACCCTGCTATTGCGGTAAAATCAAAGAAAGATGCTTCTATTGTTGTAGCTTCTAAGATGTTGCGTGCAGGCGAGTGTGATGCACTTGTTTCCGCAGGCAGCACCGGTGCAGCTTCTGTTGCTGCAGTCCTTTGTGTAGGTCGCATTAAAGGTGTGGAACGCCCTGCAATTGCAACTCCGTTCCCCAACCAAAATGGTACTACCGTAGTTCTTGACAGTGGTAGTATGGTAGATGCGAAACCCATTAACTTGGTGCACAGTGCTATTATGGGTAGTGTGTATGCAGAAAAATTATTGAATCTTAAAAATCCCAGAGTTGGTCTTTTGAGCGTAGGCGAAGAAGAAACTAAGGGTAATGAACAAACTTTAGCTACCTATCCTTTATTGAAGGAAACCAAAGAAATTAACTTTAAAGGTAACGTTGAAGGTCGCGATATTACTAACGGCAGTGTTGACGTTGTTGTATGCGACGGCTTCGTTGGTAATGTTGTTTTGAAACTTGGTGAAGGTTTAGCAAAAGCAATCTTCAACTTGATGAAAGAAGCTATTTTGGGCGGCGGACTTTTGGCTAAGATTGGCGGCGCTCTCATTAAACCGGCAATGGTAAAACTTAAAGAGCGTATGGACCCCAATGCTTATGGCGGAGCGTTGCTCCTGGGGGTAAAAGCTCCCTTTATTATTTGCCATGGTAGTTCTAAAGCATACGCTATCACCAATGCTATTGGTGTAGCAGCAAAATTCACTGAAAATAATCTGGTAAGTGCTATTACTGAAAAAATAGCAGAATCTCAAAAAAGAAATGAGGAAACTGATAAATGACGAGAGCTGTTGGTATTTTAGGCATCGGACATTATGTTCCGGAAAAAACCGTGACTAACTTTGATATGGAAAAAATTGTTGATACCAGTGACCAATGGATTACTGAACGCACAGGTATTAAACAACGTCACTTTGCTGCTCCTGAAGAAGCAACTTCTGATATGTCCGTAATCGCTGGTCAAAGAGCTTTGGCTGATGCAGGCGTAGCTCCTGAAGAAATCGACTTGGTAATCTTGGCAACTGCTTCTCCTGACCATGCGTTCCCGTCCACTGCTTGCTTAGTACAAGATCGTTTGGGCTGCAAAAACGCAGCTGCATTCGACCTTTCCGCAGGTTGCAGCGGTTTCGTATATAACTTGGCAGTAGCAAGCCAAATGATTAAAACCGGTTTGTATAACAAAGCATTGATTATCGGTGCTGAAACCTTGTCTCGCATTATGAACTTCACTGACCGTAACACCTGCGTACTTTTTGGTGACGGTGCAGGCGCTGCTGTAGTAGGCGTTGTAGACGAAGGTCATGGTGTACTTGGTATTGAACTTGGCGCTGACGGTAGCGGCGGCAAATTCTTAATTCAACCTGCTGGCGGTAGCCGTAAACCTGCTACTCCGGAAACTGCAGCTGCTTATGAACACACCATTCACATGAGCGGTCAAGACGTTTTCAAATTCGCTATCCAAATCATGGGTACTGCTGCAAAACGTGCTTTGAAAGCTGCTAACTTGAAAGAAGAAGACCTCGATTTGCTGGTTCCCCACCAAGCAAATATGCGCATCATCTCTTCTGCTGCAAAACGTTTGAAAATGCCCATGGAAAAAGTTTGGGTTAACGTAGATAAATATGCTAATACCTCCGCAGCTTCCATTCCTATCGCTCTTTGCGAAGCACAAGCTGCAGGCGCTTTGAAAAAAGGCGACAACATTTTGTTGGTTGGCTTCGGTGCAGGCCTGACTTGGGCTTCCATCGTTCTTAAATGGAGCAAATAATTTATTATTGATATAAATTTGAAAGTGAGGATTATTCCCATGAGCAAAATTGCATTCGTATTCCCGGGACAAGGTTCCCAATATGTAGGTATGTGCAAAGCATTCTACGATCAATATCCCATTGCTAAACAACTCTTCGAAGAAGCTGATGATGCTCTTGGCTTCTCCCTTACCAAAATGTGCTTCGAAGGTCCTGAAGCAGATTTGCGTTTGACTTACAATACCCAACCGGCAATTTTGACTGCATCTACCATTTGCGGTGAAATTCTGAAACAACACGGTGTAAGTGCTGATATCGCTGCTGGTCACAGCTTGGGCGAATACTCCGCACTGGTAAATGCAGGCGCTATGAAATTTGCTGACGCAGTTCGCATCGTTCGTCAACGTGGTCAATTTATGCAAGAAGCTGTTCCCGTAGGCGAAGGTAGCATGTCTGCAGTAATGGGCTTGGCTAACGAAAAAATTGTTGAAATTTGCCAACAAGTTGAAGCTGAAACCGGTTTGCCGGTACAAGCAGTTAACTTCAACTGCCCCGGTCAAGTTGTAATCGCAGGTGCTACTGCAGCTGTTGATAAGGCTAACGAAGAAATGAAAGCTGCAGGCGCAAAACGCTGCATCGTTCTTCATGTAAGCGCACCCTTCCATAGCAGCATGATGAAACCTGCTTCTGAACGTTTGGCAGAAGTTCTCGCTCCTATCGAAATTAAAGACGCTGTATTCCCCGTAGTTGCTAACGTAACTGCTGAAGAAGTTGTAAGCGGTGCTTTGATTAAAGAACTCTTGGTTAAACAAGCTGCTATGCCCGTACTCTGGGAAACTTCCGTACGCAACATGGTTGCTGGCGGCGTAGATACTTTCGTAGAAGTTGGTCCTTCCAAAGTATTGACCGGCTTCACCAAAAAAATCGCAAAAGGCGTTACTTCTCTCTGGGTAGAAGATCCGCATAGCCTTGAAAAAACTCTGGAACATTTCCAAGGGGGTAAAGAATAATGAGATTTGAAGGTAAAGTTGCTCTTGTAACCGGTGCTTCCCGTGGCATTGGCCGTGCAATCGCATTGGCTTTGGCTGCTGAAGGTGCTGACGTAGCTGTAAACTATGCTGGTAGCGAAGCTGCTGCTAAAGAAGTTGCTGCAGAAATCGAAGCTATGGGCCGTAAGGCTTTCGTTATCCAAGCAGACATCGCTTCCACCGAAGCAAGCACTGCTATGGTTGACGCAGTTGTTAAAGAATTTGGCCGCGTAGACGTATTGGTAAACAATGCAGGCATCACCCGCGACGGTCTCTTGATGAGAATGAAAGAAGAAGATTGGGATGCAGTAATTACCACCAACCTTAAAGGCGTATTTAACTGCACCAAAGCTGCTATCAAATATATGATGAAACAAAAATCCGGTAACATCGTAAACATCAGCTCCATCGTTGGTGTTATGGGTAACGCTGGTCAAGCTAACTACTGCGCAGCTAAAGCTGGCGTAATCGGCTTCACCAAAGCTACCGCTAAAGAAGTTGCTGCTCGCGGCATCCGCGTAAACGCAATTGCTCCTGGTTTCATCAAAACCGACATGACCAGCGTGCTTTCTGAAAAAGTTGTAGAAGCTATGCTCGCTGGCATTCCGCTCAATCGTTTGGGCGAAACTGAAGACATCGCTAAAGCCGTTCTGTTCCTTGCGAGCAGCGACGCTAATTATATCACCGGTCAGACTTTACATGTTGACGGTGGTATGGTAATGTAATATTGCGACTAGCAATTAATTTTTTGGAAGGAGGTGAATCGTAATGAGCACTTTCGACAAAGTAAGAGATATCACTGTTGAACAATTGAGCGTTGACGCTGAAGAAGTAAAGATGGAATCCGCTTTCATCGATGACCTCGGTGCTGACTCCCTCGACATCGTTGAATTGATCATGGCTTTTGAAGAAGAATTCGGCGTAGAAATTCCCGATGAAAAAGCTGAAAAAATTCGCACTGTAGCTGACGCAGTTAAAATGTTGGACGAAGAAAAATAATTCTTTGATGGCTTAATACGGAGAGCCTCTTAGGAGGCTCTCTGGTAAAGCTTTTGAAGTTCCGAAAAGAGGAATATTAAATGAATTTACCAGAACTGAAAATCGGTAAGCTAGTTGCACAAGTTCCGATTATACAAGGTGGCATGGCTATTCGTTTATCTACCGCTCCGTTAGCCGCTGCTGTAGCAAATGAAGGCGGTATTGGTTTGATTGCTGCATCCGGTATGGGTCTTGACGAATTGCGCAAGGAAATTCGTATGGCAAGAGAACTTACTGGTGGCAAAGGCATTATCGGTATTAATGCAATGGTTGCTGCTAGACAATTTTTAGATTTAATTACTACTGCTGCTGAAGAAGGAATCGACCTTATTGTTGCCGGCGCTGGTTTCTCCAGAGACATTTTCGCTGTTGGCAAAAAATATGGCGTTGAAGTTGTGCCCATCGTGTCTTCTGCTCGATTGGCTCAAACTGCTGAAAAACTTGGTGCTTCTGCGGTTGTCGTAGAAGGTACTGAAGCTGGTGGTCATCTTGGCACTCAGCAATCAATTAAGGAAATCCTGCCCGAAGTTATCGAGGCTGTAAATATACCCGTAATCGCAGCAGGCGGTGCCATTGATGGCAACGATGTTGCGGAACTTTTAAATCTTGGTGCAAATGGCGTTCAAATGGGCAGCCGCTTTGCTGCTAGTGAAGAATCTAATGCTGCACCTGCTTTAAAAGAATTCTATTTGAAAATGACTAAAGAAGATATTGTGCAAATTGATAGCCCTGTAGGCTACAAAGGCCGTGCAATCCGCAATCCCTTTGCTCAATTGTCTTTGGAAGATAAATCCCCGAAACCCACTCAATGTGATGCTTGCCTGAAAAAATGCAAACGTAACTTCTGCATCATCCGTGCACTTACCCGTGCTCAACAAGGTGATACTGAAACCGGTTTGGTTTTCACTGGCGCTAACATGTGGAAAATTAAAGAAATTTTACCCGTAAAAGAAATCTTTAGAAGAATTAAAGAAGAAATCGCAAATATTTAATTTTGAGGTGAATGTTTTGACTAAGAGAAGAGTAGTAGTAACCGGCGTTGGCCCTATTACCCCGATTGGTATTGGTAAAGATGAGTTTTGGGGCAACCTGACCGCTGGTAAATCCGGCATTGGTATGATTACCCAATTTGACACCACTGATTTTACTGTTAAAATCGCTGGCGAAGTAAAAGATTTTGATTTTGGCCAATATGGCGACAAAAAAGAAGGTAAACGCATGGACCGCGTTACCCAATTTGCTGTAGCTGCTGCTAAATTGGCTATTGAAGACGCTAAACTTGATTTGGAAAAAATCGACGCTCCCCGTTGCGGTGTATGCGTTGGTACCGGTATCGGTGGTATCCATACTTTCTTGGATCAATCCTTGAAACTTGGTTCTAAAGGCCCATCCAAAATCAGCCCGTTCTTCATTCCGATGGAAATTCCTAATATGCCCGCTGGCCAAATCGGTATCGCTTTTGGCTTCAAAGGCCCCAACACTGCAATCGTAACTGCTTGTGCTACCGGCACTAACTGCATTGGTGACGCTCTCCGTACCATTCAATACGGCGATGCTGACGTAATGCTCGCTGGTGGTTGCGAAGCTTCCATTTCTCCGATTGCTGTAGCTGGCTTTGCTAACATGAAAGCATTGTCCACCAACAACGAAAACCCCGAAGGCGCTTCCCGTCCGTTCGACAAAAACCGTGATGGTTTCGTAATGGGCGAAGGTTCCGGCGTAATCTTGTTGGAAGAATTGGAACACGCTAAAGCTCGTGGCGCTCACATCTACGCTGAACTCGTAGGTTATGGCTTGAACTGCGACGCTTACCATATCACTGCTCCCGATCCGAGCGGTGAAACTCCGGCTGCTTGCTTCGTAAACGCTATTAAAGACGCTGGCATGAAACCGGAAGATATCGACTACATCAATGCTCATGGTACTTCCACCGCTCGTAACGACGAAGGTGAAAGCCTTGCAATCAAAAAAGTATTCGGTGAACACGCTTACAAATTGGCAGTAAGCTCCAACAAATCCATGATCGGTCACTTGTTGGGTGCAGCAGGCGGTGTAGAAGCAATCGCTACCGTTCTGACCATTGAAAACGGCGTAATTCCTCCGACCATCAACTATCAAGAACCCGACACCGAACACGGTTTGGATCTTGACTATGTTCCCAATGTTGCTCGTAAAGCAGAAGTTAAAGCTGCACTCAGCAACAACTTGGGCTTCGGCGGTCACAACGCTTGCATCATTTTCAAAAAATACGAAGACTAAGAGAGTTGATTTAAAATGCACAAACAACGTACACAGCAATTGCAGGCTTTCTGCAACTGGCTGGGTATTGAAATGCATGACTTAGCTCTGCTTGATATGGCGCTTACTCATACTTCCTATGCCCACGAGGCAAAGGGAACACCCAAGCCGGACCACAATGAACGTATTGAGTTTCTTGGTGACTCCGTCTTGAGTGTAATCGTAAGCACTTATATGTATAAAAACTTTCCTCAACTTGCAGAAGGTCAGTTAACGAAGTTGCGTGCTCATTTAGTGTGCGAAGCTTCCCTGTTTGAATTTGCTAAGAAATTGCGTTTAGGTGATTTCATTCTCCTTGGTAAAGGTGAAGAAATGAGTGGCGGTAGAGAGCGTCCTTCCATTTTGGCAGATGCTTTCGAATCTGTACTTGGTGCTTACTATCTTGACCAAGGCTTAGCAAAAGCGCAGGACTATTTGCTTGCCATTATGCAAAAGGATATTGATTTCGTTTGTACTCATGGTATCTGCAGTGACTTCAAAACACGCTTGCAAGAACATTTGCAACGTGAAGGCGATGTAGAAATAAGCTATAACCTTGTTGGCAGTAGTGGACCTGAGCACAATAAAACCTTTAATTCTGAGGTTTGCTTGGATGGTAAGGTTATTGGCGGCGGCAGTGGACGCACTAAAAAAGATGCGGAACAGCAAGCTGCTAAAGATGCACTGATAAATTTAAGAGTGCTGTAAATTATGAGAGCGTTCTCGCGTAAGCGGGAACGCTTTTTATATTGACATTGTTGAGCGTTATGCTATAATTAACTAGTAAATAAAAACAATTATCAGTAATGCGAAGGACTTGCCGTCGCCCTATCCTTACAGAAAATACTGCCTAGGCTGAGAGCAGTAGGGTAAAACGATTGGTGAACCACCTTCAAACTGACTGCGGAAAGCTTTGGTGAGTATGCCAGTCCGTATGCCGGCGTTAACGGTACCGAGTGGGCTTCAATGAAGCCAATTAGGGTGGAACCGCGGGTAACTCCGTCCCTTTTGTGAGGGATTGGAGTTTTTTATTTTCTCTCACAATGTTGATTATCAAATTTATATAGGAGGCTTTTAAAATGTCTGAAGAAAAATTGTACACTTTTGAAAATGAAGAATATCGCAAAACTTATTGGCATACTTGCTCCCACGTATTGGCGCAAGCTATGAAACGTTTGCATCCTGAAGTTAAGCTGGCAATCGGTCCTAGCATCGACAATGGCTTCTACTATGACTTCGATACTCCGGCTCCGTTCACTCCGGAAGATTTGGCTGCTCTCGAAGGCGAAATGCGTAAAATTTGCAAAGAAAAACTCAAATTGGAACGCTTTGAACTTCCTCGTGCTGAAGCAATCAAATTCATGGAAGAATTAGAAGAACCCTACAAAGTTGAACTTATCAACGATTTGCCGGAAGATGCAGTAATCAGCTTCTACAAACAAGGTGACTTCACCGATTTGTGCGCTGGCCCGCATCTTGACTCCACTGGTCGCATTAAAGGCAACGCTATTAAATTGACCTCTGCTACCGGTGCTTACTGGCGTGGCGATAGCAGCCGTAAAATGCTCCAACGTATTTATGGCGTAGCTTTCCCGAAAAAAGAAGAATTGGACGCTTACTTGGAACAACAAGCTGAAGCTTTGAAACGCGACCACAACAAACTTGGTCGTGAATTAGAATACTTCACTACCGTTGACTATATCGGTCAAGGTTTGCCCATCCTGCTTCCGAAAGGTGCTCGTGTAATCCAACAACTTCAACGTTGGGTTGAAGATACCGAAGAACGCCGTGGCTACCAACTTACCAAAACTCCGTTGATGGCAAAACGCGATCTCTATCGTATTTCCGGTCACTGGGATCACTATCTTGATGGTATGTTCGTTTTGGGCGATCCCCACGATGAAGAAAAAGAATGCTTTGCACTTCGTCCGATGACTTGCCCGTTCCAATATCAAGTATATTTGAACCGTCAACGTTCTTATCGTGACCTGCCCATGCGTTTAGGCGAAACCTCCACCTTGTTCCGTAACGAAGATTCCGGCGAAATGCACGGCTTGATTCGTGTTCGTCAATTCACCATTTCCGAAGGTCACTTGATTATCCGTCCTGACCAATTGGCTGAAGAATTCCGTGGTTGCGTTGAACTTGCTAACTATTGCTTGGAAACCTTGGGCCTCAAAGAGGACTGCTCCTTCCGTTTCTCCCAATGGGATCCTGCCAACACCGCTAAATATGAAGGCACTGCAGAACAATGGGAACACGCTCAAGGCGTAATGAAAGAGTTGCTTGATGACCTTGGCATCGAATATAAAGTTGGCGTTGACGAAGCTGCTTTCTACGGTCCGAAACTGGACATCCAAATTAAAAACGTATTCGGCAAAGAAGATACCATCGTAACCATCCAAATCGATATGCTTCTTGCTGAAAAATTCGGTATGTACTACATCGACGAAAACAACGAAAAAGTACTGCCTTATATTATCCACCGTACTTCCATGGGCTGCTATGAACGTACTTTGGCACTGCTTATCGAAAAATATGCTGGTGCTCTGCCTACCTGGATGGCTCCGGAACAAGTACGCTTCCTGCCTGTAACCGAACGCGCTGTAGATTATTGCAATGCTTTGGCTAAAAACTTGGAAATGGAAGGCTTCCGTGTAACTGTTGACGCTCGCAATGAAAAAATCGGTAAAAAGATTCGCGAAGGTCAAATTGAAAAAGTTCCTTACATGCTCGTGGTTGGCGACCGCGACATGGAAAACGGTACCGTTTCTCCGCGTCATCGTGCTGATGGCGATTTGGGTGCAATGGACTTTGCTGATTTCGCAAAAATCCTCAAAGAAGTTGTTGATACCAAAGCTAAAAAATAATAAGTTTGTGATTTTACATAGAGCTGTCAGAAATGGCAGCTCT
>JBGVIJ010000079.1:0-19256 GCA_045123075.1 Phascolarctobacterium sp.
TCGCCACCTGCGTTACCCATAGTAGGAACGAGTGGATGGAAGCCACCATCGTAAATAAGCTCCGTCAGTTTTACCTTATCAAGTTCGAAGGCAGCACTGCCAGTAACAATCTTGAAAGTAGAACCGGGAGGATACTCACCATTTATAGCCTTGTTATTCAAAGGGAAGTTAGGGTCATTATTGATGGCATTCCAATCTTTAGTGGAAATACCATTGACAAACAAGTTGGGATTATAACCAGGACGGCTAATCATAGCCTTTACCGCACCAGTACGCGGGTCAAGGGCAACAAGTGCCGCAGCTCTCGCCTTAGGAGCAAGCTTAGTCTTACGCAAATATTCCAAGTGAGCGTCCATAAATTTTTCCAACTTGAATTGCATATTATAGTCAATGGTCAGTTTCAAGCTTTTACCTGGAATGGGTTGCACAGTATCGTAATGTTGCACTACATTGCCGGCAACGTCAACTTCTTCCATAAAGGTACCATCTTCACCACGTAAAACTTTGTCATAAGTTTTTTCCAGACCGGACTTACCAACGATGCTACCTTGAGAAACGCCTTTAAACAGACCTTTTTCAATTTCGTAGGAGCTTACTTCGCCAACATAACCTAAAGCATGTACTGCCAATTCATTGTGCAGATAATTACGCATAGGTTGAACTTGCAAGATTACGTCGGGCAAATCACGACGTTGTTCTTCAATCTTGGTGATAAGTTCAGGAGAAATATTAGCTTTTAATACGACGGGTTCAGAATAATACTCGTTGTCCTTAATTTTCTTTTCTATTTTTTCTAAGGGAATGTCCAGTAAAACACTTAAACGCTTCAACATTTCCTTATCGTATTTATTTTGTTTTTGCAAGGCTACAGCGTAACCGGGCAAATTATTTACCAGTTCCTTGCCATTGCAGTCATAAATCATGCCACGAGGAGCAAGTATTCTGGATTGACGCAAACGGTTGCCATCTGCTTGCTTCACGTAGTAGTCACCACGCCACAGTTGCAAATAAGCCATGCGTCCTAACAATACTGAAAAAAGAAAAAAGCACAGCCAAAACATTGCATATAGACGTGCCATATTATGTTTATTAAGCATGTGCTGTCTCCTTCTTCACTTTAATATTAATAAGAAATATCTTCTTCACGTATCCAGTCGTAAATTTTTTTAACTAAACACACAACGGGAACAACTAATAAAATATTACCTACGCAATAACCAATGGTATCCCACACAAAATGAGGGAACATACTCCACAACCCGCCACTGCGTACAAGTTCTACCCACCACAGGGCAAAACGTAACATTAATGAAAATACACCAATAGCAAGCATATGATAGCTGGGATTATCTTTGAAAACCTTTTCACGGGTAATGCTAATCAAGTAACCCATACAACTACGAGTTAACATATGAAACCCGAAGATACCAGGGGTAAGTGCATCTTGCAGTAAGCCAATTCCTAACCCAGCAAAAAGTCCGGAACCTTCTTGCCTAAGCATACAATAACCATACAAAGCCAAGAGCGGTAAATCAAAATCTATCCAACCGGTGTAAAAAACAGTTACCGCACCCTGTAACATCAATAAGAACAGAAACAGGACGGGCCAAATCAGTCTCCTCATTTTGCCTGTCCTCCCTGTAAATTCATATCATTTTTTTGTTCCGGAGTAAAATGCGTGACAACAAGTACATGTTCCACATCCGCAACGTCAGCAACAGGAACTACATCAGCTTCCTGCAACAAGCCTACATTACTTAAACGCACACCAGCTATGGTGCCAATCAAAATATTTTCCGGATGGCTACCGCTGTAACCACTAGTTACAACAATATCTCCGTTTCTAACATTAGCTTCTCGAAAGATGTGCTCCATGATAAGCATATCTCTAATGCCACTACGACCATTGACTACCCCCACAGCCCTAGAATCAGCACGAATAATTCTCGCACCAATCTTGCAACGAGCCGAAGTAATCAACAGCACCTTGGAATAATCGTCATAAACTTCATCAATGACGCCCACAAGACCACTGCCATCAAGGACTGCCATCTCGCGTTTTAAACCTGCATCCTTGCCAATGTTTATATACATACTATCACGCAAATCGCCAAAGTTACGAGCAATCACCTTAGCAGCACGAGTAGTTTGTGTTCGGTGCTGTTCCTTGTAATTAAGCAATTCACGCAGTTGCTTGTTTTCTGCATAAATCGCCGCCATGGCTACATTAGAATTACGCAATTCCACATTATCACGTTTTAGTTCTTCATTCTCGCTCTGTAAAACTGTCAATGCACGCCAATAACCACGAATGTTGTCACCGGTGTTACCAATTGCAACAAGTGCATTTTCTACAGGCATTACCACGGTTGCCACCACCTTGTTAATCAGGGGAAAGCGGCTTTTACCGGAAACAGCCAAGGCCAACATCGAGAAAATAACCAACACGAACAGTGCGCAGAGCATACTTTTTTTACCCATTGCGCTCCCTTATCAAAAGTTATTTAGAGGTCATAAAACCCTTTTTATAAATATCAATATTTTCTACAGCAATACCAGTACCTAATACTACGCAGTTCAACGCTTCATCAGACACAAATACGGGCATACCGGTTTCTCTGGAAATAAGTCTATCCAAATTGCGGAGCATAGAGCTACCACCGGTCATCACAATACCACGATCCATGATATCCGCAGAAAGTTCAGGCGGAGTGCGTTCCAAAGTATTACGAACTGCGTCCACAATATTGCTAACAGGTTCTTCTACTGCTTCGCAAATATGGTTTGCGTTAACAACAATATTTTTCGGCAAACCGGTTACCAAGTCGCGACCACGTACTTCAGCAGTAGGCGGATTATCTACACGCATAGCAGTACCGATATCAATTTTAATGGATTCTGCAGTACGGTCACCAATAAGCAGATTAAAGGTTTTACGAATGTAACGTACGATAGCGGCATCAATGGAGTCACCACCGGAACGAACACTCTTACTCACAACGATACCACCTAAAGAAATTACTGCTACTTCACAGGTACCGCCGCCAATATCTACAACCATGCTACCGGTAGCTTCTTGCACAGGCAAGCCTGCACCGATTGCTGCAGCCATGGGTTCTTCAATCAAATATGCTTCACGAGCACCAGCTTCAATGGTAGCATCGATAACTGCACGTTTTTCAACTTCAGTTACACCTGAAGGCACACCTACCAAAATGCGGGGACGAACAAAAGCTTTGCTGCCCATTGCAGTTTTGATGAAATGTTTAAGCATGGATTGGGTGATTTCGTAATCAGCGATAACGCCGTCTTTCATTGGACGAATAGCTACAATGTTACCGGGAGTACGACCAATCATACGCTTTGCTTCTGCACCAATTGCCAATACTTCGTTAGTATCAACTTCTACTGCTACAACGGAAGGTTCACGAATAATGATACCTTTTTCTTTGCAATGCACCAAGGTGTTAGCAGTACCTAAATCTATACCCATGTCATCAGACATATTATTGAAAAAACTAATGTTAGGAAACTTAAATTTCATTTTGTGTTCCTCCATACTATAATGCTTCGTTCTCTAGAAAACTGTAATAATTACCATCGCCGATAATCACATGATCAATCATCGGAATACCTAACACTTTACCGGAACGAGATAAAAGTCTTGTAGCCTCTTTGTCTTCAGTGCTAGGCTTGGGGTCACCTGATGGATGATTGTGAGCCACCATAATCGCCGCCGCGTGATGAAGTATGGCAGGGCCATACACCTCACGAGGGTGCACTATAGAACTACTTAAAGAGCCTTCGGACACGACCTCCGTCCCGATAACTTTGTTCTTACTATTCAATAAAACAACCACAAACTGTTCTTTAGCTGCATAACGCAAGCGCGGCATCAAGAAATCTGCTACATCTTGCGGACAACTAAAATGTATCTTTTCAATGGGCTTGGCAGAAGCAATACGCCTGCCAATTTCCAGAGCTGCTAAAACAGTAGCTGCCTTAGCCTGCCCTAACCCTTTTATATTCGTAAGTTCGTTTAGACGAGTAATCCCTGCCAAGCGTTTATATAAACCACCGTCGGCAGTCAATTCACTCGCAATATCAATAGCAGATTTTTCTGCTGTACCAGTACGCAACAAAATGGCAATAAGTTCAGCATCTGTTAAGACTGCTGCCCCATTGACTGCCATTTTTTCGCGAGGTCTGTCATTTAGCGGAATTTCCTTAATGGTTTTAATGTGCAATCAGCACACTCCTAATTTTGCCAGAATCAACTGCATCCGTGTTAGAGGCAAACCTACCACGTTATTATAGCACCCATCAATCTTTTCGACTAAAACGGCGCCTTTTCCTTGAATTCCGTACGCTCCGGCTTTATCAAGAGGTTCACCGGTAGCAACATACTTTTTAATTTCTTCATCGGTAAGGTCGCGGAACACAACTTTAGTTTCGCATACCTCTGCAAATATTTTACCTGCATAACTTACAGCCATACCTGTCAAAACCTTATGAGTTTTTCCGGAAAGCTGCTTTAACATTTTAAAGGCATCCTCAGCATCTTGAGGCTTACCTAAAATTATACCTTCTGCAACTACCACCGTATCAGCAGCAATCACAGGTAAAGAATCACCTTTAATTTTTACTACAGCTTGGCATTTACCAACGGCATTAGCCAGAACAACATCTTCAGCCTGCACTGCACTACCGCTTACCTCATCAAAATCTGCAGGGCAAACAGTAGCCTCAATGCCAACTTGCTGTAATAACGCCAAACGGCGGGGAGAAGCAGATGCTAAAATAACCTGCATAATCTTCTCCTTTTATTCTTTTGCACCCTCAGTGGGTTTAGCGGGTTTATCATTCAAATCAATAGTCATTTCTGCAGCTTCGATTTCAATAACTACAGGTTGTGCACCTTCACGAACTGCGTCACGTTTAAAAGTGCGGACATAGGTCAATGCAATAAAGAGCCAGAGCACTACACCACCAACCATGAACCACAATTCTTCCATATGGAAAAAGGATGCCAAGCTTTTACCAAAAGCGATACCTGCCAATACGCCCAGTACAGGGAACCCATAAATAACAAGATTACTTTTGCTTTTTTCTAATTCTCGGTATTCAACACCTACAGTATCACCAACTTTAGCGTTGATGGGACACCAGCAATCCAAATATTTAGGAATACCGGTAACAGTAGTTTTAGTTCTATCAACTTTAACTTCGGCACGTTCGCCGTGTTTTTTAATCAAAAGACCTTTAATTTCAGCAGACATTAACTAACCTCTTTCTTAATAAGTATGTAAGAATACATACCAGTAACCTACACCAAAGATTACACCGTACAATACAAAAAATACGATAATACCTTGCCAGCAAACCGGATAACCAAAGTTAATATATTCGCCGAAGATACCACGTTTGTTAAAGAAAGTATATTTCATACGTCGTCTAAACCAGTTAGCTTTATTTTCAGGACCAATCAGTTTAGCAATCGCAAAAATATAGAAAAATGACAAAATAAAAACATGAATTACCCTTGCGCCAACAAGAGCAGGGTCTACGTGTGCAATAGCGTCCATCTTATGAATAACTCTCCTTCTTACAATTGAATGAATTTGTCCGGCATTTGTTTACGCAAAACTTTAATAAATTGGTCACTGGATTTAAAGAGCAGACCAGCAAGTTTATTTTTATTGCCTTCAGTGAATACTAACAAACGTTGGGGATTGGGATCCAAAGAATTGTAGCGATGGATGTAGTGACGAATTTTAGTTTTACGGAAGAAGCTTTTCACGTATTTTTGAGTAAAGCTTTCAGTACGAGTCAAGTCTACAAAATAGCTACGTCTCAAACCCAAACCGTGA
Organism: Phascolarctobacterium sp.; assembly: GCA_045123075.1. Taxonomy (GTDB): domain Bacteria; phylum Bacillota; class Negativicutes; order Acidaminococcales; family Acidaminococcaceae; genus JAHHUH01. The sequence goes on from JBGVIJ010000079.1 coordinate 5,871, forward strand.
GTGATAACTTCCAAACGCATATCCTTATACAGAATCAAAGTATATCCGTAAGATACGCGCCATACCCATAAGGAAAGAAGGCACAAGTCAATGCCCCAACCTAAATAATTGATTCTACCGGTATCCAAATAATTAGTAAATTCATAACCAAACAAAGCTAAAATAGCAAGCAGTGCCAAACCTGCGAAAATTTTTCTTTCATTAGCAGTAGTGGATGTTTCACGATATAATTCTTCCAAAATTTTCCCTCCAAGATTAACCATATATTACGGAAATTTGTTTCCTTCTAAATCTTATTTATTATATCAAAAAAAATTTAGAAAGCCTATAGTTTTTTCGCCACCTATTGGTAAAAAAAGTTACATATTAGCTTCGAAGATTACTCGCCCAAACTTTTATTTAATCATTTGATTGACTTGCGTCGCAAAAGGAGTTACTATGATAATGTAAAATTATTTAGATAGGTGTTTTGCATGTAGTTCTACCTGCTTTTTTTATAGATTAAATGGATTATAAAATTATCGGCAAACTAAACTTAAATAACATCCAACATTGCTTCTCCAAAATAATAACTGATGAAGTAATACTTCGCGTCGATAGAACAGAACATATCATCGAACGTAGAGGTATAGACTTTTATTTAGATTACGCTCCATTATTTTCAACAATAATTACTGACCCAGATTATATTCTTCAAGACAACAAACCTAATACTATTCTTATGTGCAAAAGAATAATTGATAAAGGAAAATCTATAAATCTTGTGGTCAGATTAGCAGTCGAAGATGATAACCCCACCTATAAAAACTCTATCATTACTGCTGTCGCTGAAAAAGACAAACGCTTTAAGCAACGTCTGAGAAATATGGGAATTATCTTCTCTAAACTTGACTAACATTTAATCATTATATACAATATTCATAGAAGGATGAACGTTGTTTGAGGTGGTAAATTTCGTAGAGACCACACGCCGATGGTACTGACAGGAGTAATCCGAGAGATGCAGGGGAACGCTACGCCTGCCAAACAACACTCATCCAACACAAGAAGTGAAGTTGCTTTCGCAACTTCACTTTTCGTATGCAAAAAGGCTCCGCAATTTTGCGGAGCCTTTTTATTATAAGAATCACTTTATCAAATTTTAGAAGCTATAGCGTACGCCCAAGTTCCATTGCCAGTTGGTATCTACTTCGCCACCAAAGGTTTTTTCGATATCAGCATAGATATAGGTTGCTTTGGACAGGTTGATGTTAGCACCTACGCCAACTTCCCACCAGCCGCCACCGAAATCTTCGGAAATAGCTTCGCCACCTTCAAATTGAGTTTCAGTTTCACCATCGAAGTCATACAAGTAGGATGCGCGAGCATAAACGTTACCTTGTTTAATGTCTTTACCCAATGCGAAACCAGCACGAGCAATAAAGCTATCCATGCTATCATAATGAGCTTTGTAAGATTTGCTAAATGCAACATCAGCACTATCAACAGTACCATAGGTCAATTCTACTTGCGGTTCAATCCACAAGCCATTACCTTGTTGGATACGTTTGCCAAATTCTGCACTTACGGACATACCATTGGTGCTGTAATCGCCAGTACCATAGTTGCGGTCATCCAAATCGCTTTCCAAATGAGCATAACGAGCAATCAAATCAACAAAAGTACCGTCGTTGTTCAGTTTGCTACCATAAATTGCAAATGCAGTACTCTTATCATCAGTGTTACCAGAACCATAGCTGCTATCACCTTCGGAGAAGGTTACTGCTGCGCCAACAGTCCAACGTTTATCAACGCTAAGTTTTTCATCATAGCCTAATTGATATTGGTTGTATTGCATTTTTGCGCCTTGATATTCGCTTTCGCCACGAACCATACGAGCCCAAACGCCGTGTTCACCGTTAGCCATACGAAGTTCACCCATACGTTTATTCATATCGTTCATGTGAGCGCGCCAATGACCTTTCAAAGTCATACCAGCATCACTTACTGCGTCAGATTTGGTGTTAACGGCTTCGGAAACAACTTCAGTTTCTACTAATTCATTGTTATCATCCAAAACTAATTTAACTACCTTTTCTCCTTGAATGTTACCCTCTTCTAATAACATTTCATTATTTTCGGTACCATTAAGTTCGATACTATCAAGCAACTTGCTTGCATCCCCACTCACGGCATCATTTGCAGCACCAGAAGCAGCAAATGTCAAGTTTTCGGTTTTATTATTTGTAACTGTAACAGAAACATCATCCAAGAATTTTAATGTGCCATCTTCACCATTAAGATTACTAATGGTAGAATCAGCACCAACTTCAAGAGTACCTTCAAGTTCGAAATTACCAGTAGCATAAACACCTGCTTCGGATTTTACATTTGCACCAGATTCTACAACAACATCACCATTACCACCAAAATCTATTGCAGTATTATCTTCAAAATTTGTTTTGCTATCTTCTGCAAAAATAACTGTGCCCTTATTAAATATGCTATTGTTAGTATTGTCCTTAAAAGTATTCTCTCCCTCTAAAGTCAAAGTTGTACCGCTTTGAACATTAAAAGAGGCAACACCATTATTTTCAAAAGTATTACCATCACCAACAACTAATTTAGAACCGCCAGTCAAATATATTAACCCATTACCTGAAGCATTATGATTTTTAAAAGTAGAGTTGGTAATTGTTACTTCTGAGCCTGACGCATAAATTGCCGCACCATAAGTTTTTGCACTATTATTATCAAAAACGGTACCATCTATAGTTAACTTACCATTTTGATGAGCAATTGCACCACCGTATGCTTTGCTTGCAGCAGTAACACTATTATTAACGAAACTACCACCATTTACAGTTAAATCACCTTTTACCCAAACAGCACCACCATATGCTAATTTTCCACTTTGTGTTGCATTAAGAGAATTGTCTTTAAAATCGCAATCAGTCAATGTAGTATCACTAGAGGAATTCAAACAAGCTCCATAGCCATGACCAGATGCAACTACCTTATTAACATTAGTTGAATTATCACTAATAAAATCTTTGTCGACATATTCTGCCGCCATAGCACTACCAGTAATAACAAACGCCATCAATGCGCCCAATGCCAAGCTTCTTTTCATAAATTTTTTAGACATAATAATACGCCTTCTTCCTTTAATTTTTTATTTATTACAAAGCGTCGCTTCATCTTGCGACACGTTATAACCGAACTTCACAAGCAAAATTTACTTGCTTTCAAAGCAACGATTAGCAATAAGCAGGGACAATTAATTCAAGAAAATATCACGAAGCGAATTCTGAGCTAGTATTTTTAAAAAGCTTACACCATTCTTCGATGCGAATAATGAGCTGTGATATTTTCATACTAAAAGGAGCGTCGCGTTTGCTTGTTGCGGAAAGCAATAAATTTTGATACACAACCTTCACAGTATAGTTAAGGTCATACTCCCTTAATCTCAACCGCTTTCAGCAGTCTCAAAATTTGCACAGCATCTTCCAGCTCAATGGCTTGCTTCGCAACACCCTCTTCTTTCAAATTGGAGACATTTTCTGCTTCAATGTCAAAGTCTACGAAAAAGTCCGCCATTTTACATTCCAAAATCTCTTTCATTTTGAAAAGGTTTTGCGTGGTGATGGTCGTCCTGCCGCTTTCCATGTTACTTAAATTCGTTTGGGAAAGCCCCAACATTTCTGCCATCTTCGTCTGCGAAATGCCTTTATCCATTCGCATAAACTTTACCCTACGACCCAGCAGTTTAAAATTTTCTTCCATCCCTACTCACCTCAATCAAAACTTTTCAAACAATGTCTTACTTTTTCAGGCAAATATATCATTTATGCCATAAGGTGTACCTTTCGGTACACTTGCGACAAGGTCATTATAACACATAATTTAATATTTTGTTACAGAAATTTCGTGTAAAAATAAATAATTTGTAAGTAAAAAGCAAGTGTGCCGAAAGGTACACTTTTATTTAACTTTTAAGCACTGTTTTGCTTTTTTCAAGAAGGTAGTTGCCGGCATATTACATTCTCTCGCTGCTTCCCTACCGCTTAATTCTTGACGTTGCCATTTTTCTAAAACGCTATAAAAATTTGGTGGAAGCTCCTTTGCTGGTCTACCAAACTTCACGCCCCTGTCCTTAGCCGCCGCAATCCCCTGTGCCTGACGTTCCCTTATATGTTCTCGCTCCGTTTGCGCTACGAAGGAAAGTATCTGCAGCACCAAATCAGCCATGAACGTTCCTAACAAATACTTACCACTACGAGTATCAAGCAGTGGCATATCCAAGACAACTATGTCCACACCCTTGTCTTTAGTTAAAAATCTCCACTGCTCCTGAATTTCAATATAGTTTCTTCCCAGCCTGTCGATGCTTTGTATATAAAGCAAATCGCCAGGCTTTAATTTTTTCACCAGCCTTTTATATTTAGGTCTTTCAAAGTTTTTACCGCTCTGCTTATCAATAAAGATATTTCTTTTTGCAACGCCTACATTTTCCAAGGCAATTAGTTGTCTGTCCTCGTTCTGTTCCACGCTGGAAACGCTTACATATCCAAAAACATTTCCCGTCATTCTCCCCATCCTCTTCAAATAAAAAAGCGACTGCATACAAACGTATACAATCGCTTTTAAAGCTAATTATTCAATTTTAAACTTATCCTCTTACTTGACCATTGCCATTTATCAAGTATTTAGTGCTTGTTAATTCAGGCAACGCCATCGGTCCACGAGCATGAAGTTTTTGAGTGCTGATGCCAATTTCTGCACCAAAACCAAATTCAAAACCGTCAGTGAAACGAGTAGAAGCATTTACATAAACAGCAGCTGCATCTACACAAAGTTGGAAGATGCGAGCGTTTTCGTAATCTTCTGTTACGATACATTCGCTGTGGCAAGTAGTGTACTGTGCAATATGTTCCATTGCTTCTTTCAAGCTATCAACAATCTTCACGGAAAGACGCAAGTCACCGTATTCAGTGCTCCAATCTTCTTCGGTAACAGGCACAACCTTATCACTATAAGCTTGTACGCGTTCGTCACCACGAATTTCCACGCCAGCTTCAAAATATTTTGCCAGCATAGGAGGCATAAATTTATCAGCAGCGTCTTTGTGCACAAGCAAAGTTTCCATTGCGTTGCATACGGAAGGACGTTGAACTTTTGCGTTGTAGCAAATCTTCATTGCCATTTCCACATTAGCAGAAGCATCAATAAAAGTATGACACACACCTGCACCGGTTTCGATAACAGGAACAGTTGCGTTCATAACTACAGTTTTAATGAGACCAGCGCCGCCACGGGGAATAACCACGTCTACCAAACCATTCATATGTATCAAATCGGTAACAGCTTGTCTATCGCTGGTGTCTACAAATTGTACACTGCCTTCGGGAATACCAACAGATTCTGCTGCTTCAGAAAGAATGTTAGCAATAGCAATGTTAGATTGCATCGCTTCACTGCCACCTTTCAAAATAACAGCGTTACCGGATTTAAGGCACAAACCTACAGCATCAGCAGTAACATTGGGGCGAGCTTCGTAAATGATGCCAATAACCCCCAAGGGTACGCGCACTTTAGTAATGCTTAAACCATTAGCAAGACGACTACCGCCAACAACATTACCAATAGGATCAGGCAGAGCAGCCACTTGTTCCAAGCCTTCTGCCATTCCGGCAATACGTTCCGGTGTCAGCTTAAGTCTATCCAACATAGAAGTCTTCATACCTTTTGCAGCAGCAGCTTCCATATCCACAGCGTTTGCTGCTAAAATTTCTTCTTGTTTATCTAAAAGAGCTTGTGCCATTGCCAGCATTGCTTTGTTTTTAATGGCAGTACTTGTAATGGCAAGCTTGCCTGCAGCTTTCTTAGCTGCGGTAGCTTTTGCTTTAACTAATTCGTAAGTACTCATAGTATCGCCTCACAAAATAACTAAGTCGTCGCGGTGAATTACCTCGTCAAAATTTTTATGGCCAATCAAAGCTTCAATATCAGTAGACTTGCAGCCTTTGATTTGTTCAAGTTCTGCACTGCTGTAATGAACAAGACCACGTGCCAGTTCATGACCTTCTGCAGTTTTTACGCTGATGGTACTGCCCGGTTCAAAGTCACCTGCCACAGCAGTAATACCTGCCGGCAAAATACTACAGCCGCCTGCCTTACGCAATGCATTAGCACAACCTTCATCAACAGTAATGCTTCCCTTAATATTAGCACCAAAAGCAAGCCAACGTTTACGGAACTGCAAACGGTTTTCACGACTCACAAAGAGAGTACCAATTTCTTCACCATTCAAAATTCTGGGGATGGCATTTTTTTCAGTACCACTGGCAATTACCAAATGGATACCGCTACTGGTAGCAGCTTTCGCAGCTTGAATTTTAGTAGCCATACCACCAGTACCACGACTGGAACCTACACCACCAGCACTTGCTTCGATGGCAGGAGTAATTTCGCTAACCAGCGGAACCAGCTTAGTACCAGGATTAGTTTGAGGATTTGCGGTATAAAGACCATCAATGTCAGAAAGGATGATTACCAAATCCGCATCAATGATACCTGCCACAAGAGCAGACATATTATCATTGTCGCCAATCTTCAATTCGTCCAAAGCAACTACGTCATTTTCATTAACAATAGGAATAACACGTTGCTTGATAAGTTCCATAAAAGTATTACGAGAGTTAGTGTAGCGATGTCTGTCCAAGGATTCAGTCTTAGTCAGAAGCACTTGCGCTACAATTTGACCGTAGTCCGCAAAAATCTTCTCGTAAGTGTGCATCAAAACCCCTTGTCCAACTGCAGCTGCAGCTTGCTTACCAGGAATAGTGTCAGGCTTTTTAGGTAAACCCAATCTATCCACGCCTACAGCTACTGCGCCAGAAGTAACAAGAATCATTTCTTTGCCTTGATTTTGCAAATCGCTCAACTCACGGGCAATTCTATCAATTTGGCTAAAATTACGCTTGCCGTTAGGATAAGTAATAGTACTACTACCAACCTTTACAACAACACGCTTCGCTTGTTTAAGCAATTCTCTTGTATTTGTCATTACAGGTCATCTTCTTTCGAGGACAAATTATGCGTTGTCCTTATATTCAAATACCATATCGCGAATACGAACGGTTTCCCCTTCTTGTACGCCTTTTTCTTTGAGAGCTTCATCAATACCCAAACGTTTCCAAATGAGTTGGAAACGATAGAGTGCTTCATCGTTGTCAAAGTTAGTCATTGCAACGAGGCGTTCAATGTTTTTACCACGTACTTCGTAGTCAGTATCGTTACCAACAACAATTTCGTAGCTATCCGGGTCGATTTCGTCAAAGCGGCTCAGTTCTTTTTCGTCTTCTTCAGGAACATAAGCTTCCAACAATTCGTAAGCTTTGAACATCAATTCACGCAAACCTTCGCCGGTAGCAGCGGAAGCTTTGGTGATTTCGTAGCCTTTAGCTTCAACATATTCTTTCAAACGCTCGAAGTTTTCTTCTGCTTCGGGCAAGTCCATTTTATTTGCAACTACCATTTGCTTACGTCGAGCAAGACGTTCGCTGTATTGAGCAAGCTCGTGGTTAATTTTGTCAAAGTCTTCAATGGGGTCACGTCCATCAACGCCCGCAACGTCTACAATGTGGAGCAATACTTTAGTACGCTCTACGTGACGCAAGAAATCGTGACCGAGACCGACACCTTCGTGTGCACCTTCAATCAAACCGGGAATATCCGCCAAAACAAAGCTGCGTTCTTCATCAATGCGTACTACGCCCAAAACCGGGGAAAGAGTAGTAAAGTGATAAGCAGCAATTTCAGGACGAGCAGCACTTACTTGCGCAATGATACTGGATTTACCTACACTGGGGTAACCAACCAAACCAACGTCAGCAAGAAGTTTCAATTCCAGTTTAAGCCAACGGTTTTCACCGGGTTCGCCTTTTTCTGCGAAAGTAGGAGCACGGTTGGTACTGGTAACATAGCAAGCATTACCTTTACCACCACGACCGCCTTTGGCTGCAACGTATTCTTGACCGTCTTCGGTTAAGTCTGCCATAACAGCGCCGGTTACATCATCACGAACCAAAGTACCCATGGGAACTTTTACATATACATTATCAGCGCGCATACCGGTACAATTTTTGGTACCGCCTTGACCGCCACGTTTTGCAACATGTTTTCTTTTATAACGGAAGTCAATCAAGGTGTTCAGGTTCTTGTCAGCAACAAGAATAACGTCACCACCGCGACCACCGTTACCACCGTTAGGACCGCCTTTTTCTACAAATTTTTCTCTACGGAAGCTGCTCATGCCGTCTCCGCCATTACCAGCCTCTACATAAATCCTCGCTCTGTCAATAAACATTTTCTATCTCCTATTTCTTAAAAATTTATTTTTAATTACAGTTATGTTTATTATACCCTGCCCTTGCTTAGTTATTCAACACCTGTCACGCAAAAAATACTTACTCAACCCAAAGAGTACATATATAATGAAGAAACTTGTAAAACGCTCCAACAACATCTCAAAAACAAATACACTTTAGTTTGTTTTAAAGTGTACATATTGCATCATAAAACACAGACAACAAACCTTTATGTTTACATTTTAAGTTTTCCCTTGACAAACTACAAACCTATTGTCATAATATAGAGAACACGTTCTTAAAAACAAAATACCCTTTTGAAATGCAATGAACGGAAAAATTTACTCGCCTTCCTTTTAGAGATGTAGCGGTTGGTGCAAGCTACAAGAAGTCCCGTAAAGAAGCTCATCCGCGAGCAGCCATCCTGAAATTTTTAGGGATGGACGCAGAACCAGCGTTAGTAGTTTAATGAAGAAATAAATTAGGGTGGTACCGCACAGTTGATACTGCGCCCCTATTCGTAGCAATACGAATGGGGGCTTTTGTTTTAGTTAATTTTAAGAATCATAAAATACAGTTTGGAGGTCTTTACTTATGGGTATGACAATGACAGAAAAAATTCTGGCGAAGCATGCAGGCCGCGATAGCGTAAGCGCTGGCGATCTCTTAGTTTCCCAAGTTGATATGGTATTAGCCAACGACATCACTGGTCCGCCGGCAATCACTGAATTTGAAAAAATTGGTCGTCCGGTTTTCGACAAAAACAAAATTTGCTTGGTTCCTGACCACTTCTCTCCTTGCAAAGACATTAAGTCCGCAACCATGTGCAAACGCATGCGTGACTTCGCTCACAAACATCAAATCAAAAACTACTTTGAAGTAGGTCGCATGGGTATTGAACATGCTCTGCTTCCTGACCAAGGTCTTGCTGCTCCCGGCGAAATCATCATCGGTGCAGACTCCCACACCTGCACTTACGGTGCACTTAACGCACTGAGCACCGGCATGGGCCAAACCGATATTGGCGCTGCAATGGCAAGCGGTACTACTTGGTTCAAAGTTCCCCAAGCTATTAAAGTAAACCTCACCGGTAAACTGCCTCGCTTCGTTCGCGGCAAAGACATCATCCTCACCTTGATTGGTATGATTGGTGTTGACGGTGCTCGTTACCAATCCTTGGAATTCTGTGGCGAAGGCGTAGCAGAACTGACCATGGCTGACCGCTTCACCATTTGCAATATGGCAATCGAAGCTGGCGCTAAAAACGGTATCTTCCCCGTTGACGAAAAAACTATCGCTTACCTTGAAGGTCGCGTAACTGACCGTGCTTGGGAAGCTGTAACCGCTGACGAAGATGCTGAATACGCTCAAGAAATTACTATGGAACTTGATAAACTTGTTCCTGTTGTAGCATATCCTCACCTGCCGGAAAATACTCACCCTGCTTCCGAAGGTAGAGAAATCAAAATCGACCAAGTTGTTGTAGGCTCCTGCACCAATGGTCGTCTGGAAGATTTGGCTCAAGCAGCTGAAATCCTCAAAGGCAAAAAAGTTTGTGATGGCGTTCGTATGATCATCATCCCGGCAACCCAAGAAATTTACAAAGAAGCTATGCGCTTAGGTTACATTGATACCTTCATCGACGCAGGCGCTGCAGTTTCCACTCCGACTTGCGGTCCTTGCCTTGGTGGTTACATGGGCATCTTGGCAGCAGGCGAACGCGCTGTTTCCACTACCAACCGTAACTTCCGTGGTCGTATGGGTCACGTAGATAGTGAAGTTTATCTGGCTAGCCCCTACACCGCAGCAGCAAGTGCAATCACCGGCTACATCACTAGCCCTGAGGAGGTAATGAAATGAGTAAAGTTTGGCGCTACGGCGATCACATTGATACAGACGTAATTATTCCTGCAAGATATTTGAACATTGCAGATTTCACCGAACTGGCAGAACATGCCATGGAAGACGCTAAAGAAAATTTAGTTGAAAACTTCGCTGCAGGCGTAACCCCCGGCGATTACATCGTAGCAGGCAAAAACTTTGGTTGCGGTTCCTCTCGTGAACACGCTCCCGTTGTAATCCAAGTAAAAGGCATTAAATGCATCATCGCTGATAGCTTCGCACGTATCTTCTACCGCAACGCTATTAACATCGGCTTGCCTGTACTGGAAATTGGTAAAGACGTTGAACAAATTGAAGCAGGTGACGAAATTGATGTAGATATGGCTAAAGGCGAAATCAAAATCATCAATAAAAACATCACCATTACCTGCAAACCGCTTCCGGAATTCATCCAAAAAATTTCTGACTGCGGCGGCTTGATTAACTACGTTAAAGGAGAATAACCTATCATGAAAATTACCCTGCTCCCCGGTGACGGCATCGGTGTAGAAATCGTTGATGCTGCTGTTGAAGTTCTCGACGCAGCTGCTAAAAAATTTGGCTTTGAAATTGAATATGATAAACAACTCATCGGCGGTTGCGCAATTGACGCAACTGGCGTTCCCCTGCCGGAAGAAACTGTAGCTTCTGCTAAAGCTGCTGACGCAGTTCTCTTAGGTGCAGTTGGCGGTCCCAAATGGGATAACGTTGCTCCTGACATCCGTCCTGAAAAAGGTCTCTTGGGTATTCGTAAAGCATTGGGCTTGTACTGCAACCTGCGCCCTATGACAGTTTCCAGATTCACTGCTCACCTTTCCCCGCTCAAAACCGAAAATGCAGAAGGCGCTGACCTCCTCATCGTTCGCGAATTGACCGGTGGCATTTACTTTGGTGAACACAACGAAGCTCACATCAATGCTGATGGCGTTGAAGAAGCAAGTGACGTTGAACTCTACACTCGTCCGGAAGTTGAACGCATTGCAAAATTTGCTTTCGAAGCTGCTAAAAAACGTCGCGGTAAAGTTACCAGCGTAGATAAAGCTAACGTTTTGGGTTCCAGCCGTATGTGGCGTAAAATTGTTGCTGAAATGCAAGCTAAAGATTATCCCGAAGTTGAACTGAACAACTACTATGTAGATAACTGCGCAATGCAACTTATCCTCAACCCCAAACAATTCGACGTAATCCTCACCAACAATATCTTCGGTGATATTTTGAGTGACGAAGCAAGCACCATCGCAGGCAGCATTGGTTTGTTGCCTAGTGCAAGCTTAGGTGATGGTACCGGCATGTATGAACCTATCCATGGTAGTGCTCCCGATATCGCAGGTCAAGGCATTGCAAACCCCTTGGCTACCATCCTTTCCGTAGCAATGATGCTCCGCTACTCCTTAAACCAAGCAGAAGCTGCTGACGCTATCGAAGCTGCAGTAGACGCTGTTATGGAACAAGGCTACCGTACTCCTGATCTGTATGCTGAAGGCTTGAAAAAAGTTTCCACCGCAGAAATGGGCAGCTTGGTTGCAGCAGAACTCCTCAAGTAAAATTGATATAAGCACCGTTATGCTTTGTCACAGTTCAATTGCTTGCTCAACGTACCACTAGTACGCTATCGCTTCGCAATTATCACTGTTCCTCGCCTTCCGATACTTCTATCAATTTTTGACGAAAATGAAGATATTTGACAGACCACCGTTTAAATTCGGTGGTCTTGATATTTGGTGACCCATAATGAATGACAATAACTCTTTAGAAATGGATAAAGCACTGGATAAATCTGCCTTTTACGAAGGCTTACGGGATGGTATCCCCATCGGTCTTGGTTATTTTGCTGTAGCCTTTTCCCTTGGCATTGCTTATCGTAATGCAGGCATTACTGCTTTCCAAGGCTTCCTTACAAGTATAACCAATGCAACCAGTGCAGGACAATTTGCGGCAGTCTCTATAATTGCAGGCAATGCTTCCTACTTTGAAATGGCGTTAACCACCCTCATCATCAACGCTCGTTACTTTTTGATGAGTGCTGCTTTGAGTCAAAAGCTTTCTCCGAAAATGCCCTTCTTCCATCGCTTTATCTTTGGTGCTGCTGTAACGGACGAACTCTTTGGCATTAATATTGGTCGTCCCGGTTACTTGAACCCTTACTATTATTACGGGGCAGCTCTCGCCGCCGTCCCCAGCTGGGCTACAGGTACAGCAGTTGGCATTATCGCAGGCAATATGTTACCCTCCCGCATCGTTAGTGCTCTTGCAGTTGCTCTCTACGGAATGTTCCTGGCAGTAATCATTCCCCCTGCCCGTAAGCACAAGATTATTTTCGCACTGGTGCTTTGCAGTTTCATTGCCAGTCTCGTTGCCAACCTTTGGGCGCCTTTGGCTGCCCTTTCCGGTGGTACAAGAATTATCATTTTAACTGTAACCATCTCTGCCATCGCAGCTTACTTCTTCCCCGCTGACGAACATTGCAAGGAGGTAAATGCTGATGAAAAATAATATTTACATCTACATTGCCGTTATGGCACTTACCACTTACCTCATCCGCGTACTTCCTTTGACCATTATTCGTAAGCAAATTCAAAACCGTTTCGTAAAATCCTTCTTATACTACGTTCCCTATGTAACCTTAGCAGTCATGACTTTCCCTGCCATCGTCAATGATACCCAAACTCCCATCTCCGGCGGTTTGGCTTTAGTTCTTGGTATTATCGCAGCTTGGAAAGGTTTAAGCCTAGTTAATGTAGCAGCTTGCTGTTGCGCATTAGTTTTCGTAGTAGAATACTTCTTAATTCCATAAGTTAATGCGTTCTCAAAATTGGGAACGCATTTTTTATTTCCTTTACTCAATCCTCGTGATAAAATAAAATTACCATGAAAAATAAACTTCCCTCTTATATAAAAAGCATATTGAATGAGTTAAACCAAAGTGGTTTTGAAGCCTACGTGGTGGGCGGTGCAGTGCGTGACCTGCTCCTTGGAATAGAACCAGGAGATTTTGACGTAACCACCAGCGCCCATCCCGAAGAAGTCTTAAAAATTTGCCAAACCAAAAATTGGCGAACTGTAGACAACTTGGGAAACAACTTTGGCTGCGTAATCGCAATTGTAGAAGACGTGCCTGTAGAAATTACTACTTTCCGAGGGGAAGCCTACGGTG
>JBGVIJ010000080.1:0-54147 GCA_045123075.1 Phascolarctobacterium sp.
GAAAAACGCAAGGACGTTTACGCAGGTTTAGTGCGTCAAGTACAAGCTGGTAGGCAAGCTTATATTGTTTGTCCGCTGATAGAAAATTCTGAAGTGCTCAACGCTCGTAGTGCAGAAAATGTTTATGACGAGTTAGTGCACAGCTTTTTGAAAGATATACCATGCGCTTTATTGCACGGCAAGTTAAAGTCTGCGGAAAAGGATGCAATTATGACAGAGTTTTCTGCAGGGAGAATTAAAGTTTTAGTAAGCACTACTGTTATCGAAGTTGGGGTTAATGTTCCCAATGCTACTTTGATGGTAGTGGAAAATGCAGAACGTTTCGGTTTGGCGCAGTTACACCAATTGCGTGGACGTGTTGGTCGTGGCAGTGAGCAATCTTATTGCGTACTGTTGACAAGTGCGGATAATCCTGAAACTTTGGCACGCTTACAAGTTTTGCGAGATAGTGACGATGGTTTTTATCTTGCAGAAAAAGATCTGGAACAACGTGGAGCAGGTCAGCTCTTTGGCTTACGTCAGCACGGTTTGCCTGATTTACGTATTGCTGATATACTTAGAGATACTGAGGTCATCGTGCAGGCTCGCAATATGGCGCAAAGTTTGCTGAAAAACGAAAGTGATTGGCAAGAAATGTTGGAGTTTGTCAAATTGCAGCTTGATGATCGTTTCCAAATGATTTTTAACAATTAAGAGGTTTTGTCGTGAAAGAAAAGGATTGGCTCAATAATCCCGATACAATTGCAAAAGTGGTAGTAGCAGTGCTTTTGGTAGCATTGTTTGGGCTGATTCATTTCTTTGCTCAAGACTTTTTTACTAACACTTTTAAGCTTGCCGTTAGCGGTAACGTAAATGGTTTGGTAGAATACTTACGTTCCTTTGGACCATGGGCAATGGTAGTCAGCTTTTTCTTAGATGTGCTGATAAATGTAGGTAGTATTTTTCCATCCATCTTTCTTTCTACTGCCAACGGTTTAATTTTTGGTTTGCCTTTGGGGATTTTAATCTCATGGTTGGCAGAGACTGTTGGCGTTGTAATCAGCTTTCTATTAATGCGCTTCTTCTTTCGCAGTACCGCAGAAAAGCTTATTGCTAAAAGTAACAGCTTAAAGCATATTGATGAAGCAAGCGGTAAGCATGGCTTAGAGTGGATGGCGTTTGCCAGAGCTTTGCCGTACTTTCCTTCCGGAATTTTGACAGCAGTTGGTGCGGTAAGTAGCATTAGCGTGCGCGATTATATCATTGCCAATTTAATAGGTAAGTTTCCGTCTACGGCGCTGGAAGTTGTCATCGGTCACGACCTTGTGAATTACAAGGAACATAGCGAGCGTTTGGCTGTGCTTGTGATTGTAGTAGTTGTAATCTTTTGGGGTTACAAAAAATACAGAGACAGCAAAAGTAAAAAATAATTATTTTTTATTAGAAGCTATTGCGTGTCCTCCTTTGGATAATCTATAATGTATGTAAGTTATAGATTTTCGAAGGGGGATTTCTTTATGTCTAAACATCAATTCACAGATATCCGCGTAGCTATTGCTCCGGAAAATCCGTCCATTCAACGTTTGGAATTTAAATGTATAAAATGTGGTGCTTGCAAGATTGTTTGCACCAATGATATTGGCGTGTGCGGTACTTACGACTTGGCAAAAACTGGTGACAATCCTATTTGCATTCATTGCGGTCAATGTGCTAATGTTTGCCCGGTGGATTCCATCACTGAAAAAGTAGAAGTTTACCAAGTTGCTGAAGAAATTCGCAATCCGGATAAGGTTGTTATCGTTAGCACTTCTCCTTCCGTGCGCATTGCATTGGGTGAAGAATTTGGTATGGCAGATGGTAGCTTTGTGCAAGGTAAAATGGTTGCGTTGCTCCGTAAATTAGGCGTGGATTATGTTTTGGACACCAACTTTTCTGCAGACTTGACCATCGTGGAAGAAGGCAGTGAACTTATTGAACGTATTACTAAAGGTACTAAACCTCTGCCGCAATTTACCAGTTGCTGCCCGGCTTGGGTTAAGTTTATGGAAACTTATTACCCCGAAATGAAAGACCATGTTTCTAGTGCTAAGAGCCCTATCGGTATGCAAGGTCCTACTATTAAAACTTACTTTGCTAAGAAAATGGGTATTGATCCTACCAAGATTGTTAACGTTGCATTGACTCCTTGCACTGCGAAAAAATTTGAAATCCGCAGAGACGAAATGAACGCTGCCTCCAAATACTTAGGTATCGAAGGAATGCGTGATATGGATTATGTTATTACCACTCGTGAGCTGGCAATGTTTGCTAAAGATGAAAACATTGACTTCGCCAATTTGCCGGAAGAAGATTTTGATGACTTCATGGGTAAAGGCAGCGGCGCTGGCGTAATTTTTGGTAACACTGGTGGTGTAATGGAAGCAGCTATTCGTAGTGCTTACGCTTTGATTACTAAGAAAGAAGTTCCTGCAAGTTTGTACGATTTGCAACCTGTACGTGGTATGGACGGCATTCGTGATGCTGTTGTAGATATTGACGGTTTGCAAGTTAAAGTTGCTGTTGTTTATGGTACTGCCAACGCTCGTAAGCTTATTGAAAAAATTAAGGCTGGCGAAGCTGATTACCACTTTGTAGAAGTTATGACCTGTCCTGGTGGTTGCATTGGTGGCGGCGGTCAACCTAAAGATAAAGAATACAAAGGCGATGCTTTACGTGAAAAACGTATCGAAGGTTTGTATAAACGTGATGATGCTATGCAATTGCGTTTGAGCCACGAAAATCCGCAAATTAAGGCGCTCTACGAAGAATTCTACGGCGAGCCTTTGAGTGAACTGGCAGAACAAATGTTGCACACTATGTACTTCGATAGAAGTGCAGACTTGGGTGAAGCATACGTTGCGTCCCAAGCAGAAGAAGCACCTAAAGCTAAACAGTTCCGCTGCAAAGTTTGCGGTTACATTTACGAAGGGGAAGCACTGCCTGAAAAATATGTATGTCCATTGTGCAAGCGTCCTGCTTCCATGTTCGAAGAGATTTAAAAATAATTACCTATAATAAAAATGGCACCTGAGGGTGCCATTTTTTATGAGAAAAAATATGAAAGTCGTGGTAAAATAAAAAGAGGAAATTTGCCAACCGTGTAGAAATTAAAATAGGATAAAGTATGTTCATTTGGGAGGTAATGCAAGTGACAGAAAACAATAAATTTAAACGTGTTGTATTGAAATTAAGTGGCGAAGCATTAGCTGGTGAAAAAGGATTCGGCATTGATCCTGAAGTAGTTTATTCCCTGGCTGCTCAAATCAAAGAGGTTGTTGCTACTGGTATTGAAGTTGCTGTTGTAAATGGCGGCGGTAATATCTGGCGTGGTATTAGCGGCAGCAATAAAGGCATGGACCGTGCTACTGCTGACTATATGGGAATGTTGGCTACTGTAATCAACTCCTTGGCTTTGCAAGATGCTTTGGAAAACTTGGGTGTTGGTACTCGCGTACAAACCGCTATCGAAATGCGTCAAATCGCTGAAACTTATATTCGTCGTCGTGCTATTCGTCATATGGAAAAAGAACGTGTAGTAATTTTTGCAGCAGGTACTGGTAACCCGTACTTTTCCACTGATACTACTGCGGCTTTGCGTGCAGCAGAAATCGAAGCTGATGCAATTCTTATGGCTAAAAAAGGTGTAGATGGCGTTTACGATTGTGACCCTGCAAAAAATCCCAATGCAGTTATGTTTGATGAACTCGAATACATTGAAGTTATCCAACGTAAACTGAGCGTAATGGACTCCACCGCAATTAGCTTGTGTATGGACAACAACATTCCTATCGTAGTATTTAATATTGATAAACCGGGTAACATTTTGCGTGCTGCTTCCGGCGAGAAAATCGGTACCCTGGTAGGAGGTAAATAATTTATGGCAACTGTTAAAGAAATTATCACTGGTATTGAAGGTAAAATGCATAAATCTGTAGATGCATTGCGCGTTGACTTGGCAAGTCTTCGTGCTGGTCGCGCTACTCCTTCCTTGCTCGAAAAAGTAATGGTTGATTACTATGGTGCTCCCACCCCGGTAACCCAAGTAGCAAGCGTTTCCGTTCCCGAACCCCGCATGATTACCATTCAACCTTGGGAAAGAAACATGATTAAAGAAATTGAGAAAGCAATCATGAAATCTGACCTTGGTTTGAACCCCAATAGCGATGGTGTTTGCATTCGTTTGAATCTTCCCCAATTAACCGAAGAACGTCGTAAAGAATTGGTTAAAGTAGTTCACAAAAAAGCAGAAGACTTCCGCGTAGTTGTTCGTAACTTGCGCCGTGATGCTAACGATGCAATCAAAAAAGCTGAAAAAACTAAAGAAATCACCGAAGACGAATCCAAAAAGGGCGTTGACGATGTACAAAAGCTGACCGATAAAATCATCAAAGAAATTGATGCGGTAGCAGCAAATAAAGAAAAAGAAGTAATGGAAATCTGATGCAGGTTCCTAATGTTTTGGCACTGTCTTTGGAAGAAGCTGTAAGACGTTTGGAAGAAGCTGGCGTAGCGTACGAAGTAAAAGTACTCTTGCCGCCTCGAGAAAGTGAAGCTGATTACGAAGGAAAAGAAGTGTGTAAATATGTAGTTAGGCAACAAGTTTTGCCTGATGATAAATTAGTTCTTACCATCGTGTATAGATAAAGACGAGAGGAGGTGCAAAGGATATGGCATTGAAAATCGATAAAGAAGCTTGCGTAGGCTGCGGTACTTGTGCAGCTACCTGCCCCGTTGGTGCTATCAACGAAGTAGACGGCAAATACGAAATCGGTGAAGAATGTGTTGAATGCGGCGCTTGCGCAGCAGCTTGCCCCGTTGGTGCAATCGAATAATCTCATCGTATAAAATTTAAAGGCGGCCTCCATTACGGAGGCTTGCCTATTTATTATTTTTAGAATTTCTAGCGAAAGGCTGGATGCTTATGTTTAAAGGCTTGTTTCAAACCAAAAAGAATACACCCAAAGCAGAAATTGTATGGGATTTAACTGATATTGATTTAAACAATATCCCTAAACATATTGCGATTATCATGGATGGCAATGGTCGTTGGGCAAAGGCTCAGGGTAAAGTGCGCACTTTTGGTCATCAAGCAGGTGCAGAAACTTTAAAAACCATTGTAAGAGCAGCAGATAAGTTGGGCGTAAAAGTGATTAGCGCTTATGCTTTTTCTACTGAAAACTGGAAGCGTCCCGTAACAGAAGTTAACTTCATTATGGAACTCTTGTCCCGTTACTTAACCAGTGAGATTGAAGAATTTAACGAAAATAATGTACAAGTTCGTTTCTTAGGTTCTCGTGAAGGCTTGCCGGAAATTGTTAAGCAAAAAATGGATCATGCCATTGAAGCTACCAAAAACAATACCGGTATTATTTTGAATTTGGCAATAAACTACGGTGGCCAAGCAGAAATCCTCAATGCTGTAAAAGAAATTGCAGCAGAAGTGGAAGCTGGCAAATTAAACGTAGAAGATATAACTAATAATATTTTTGAAAGTCATTTATATACTAAGGGTCTGCCCGCACCGGACTTACTTATTAGACCGGGTGGGGATTTACGCATTAGTAACTTTTTGCTGTGGCAAATTGCTTATGCGGAAATCTGGACTACAGATGCATACTGGCCTGATTTTTCTCCAGAGCATCTGTTGCAAGCCATTGCTGCTTATCAAGGTCGTGAGCGTCGCTTTGGTGGCTTAGTAAATAATAAATAAGCAGGTGTAAAGAAAGATGTTAACTCGTATTATTACCGGTGCCATCGGTGCAGTTGCTGCCGTAGGCATCATTACTACTGGTGGTTGGATGTTTTCCTTAGCAGTATTTTTGCTGAGTGCCATTGGTTGGTATGAATATCACCAAATTGCTGCAGCAAAAGGTAAAAATGTTTACTACCTCACTTCTGGTTTAGGTAGTATGCTCATCAGTTGTTTTGCAGCTTTTGCTTACTACGCTAATATCGATGAGATTTTTGTTATGGCGTTTATGGCAATGTTTACTGCGGTATTCTTTATCTTTAATGCCATCGAAGGTTTGGTGCGTCACTGTCAATGTGGCGAAACTGATTGGGCAAGCAATACTGCTTTGTCCATGTGGGGTATGATTTATTGCGGCGTATTGTTTGCGCACGTAATTTTGTTGCGCTCCTTGTATCTTGGTCCTCACATTGATTTGGGGTTTAGAGTATTCCATCCGGGCGAACTGCTTTTGTGGATTGTACTGATTGGTACTTGGGCAAGTGATATCTTCGCTTACTTTGTAGGTCGCTTCTTTGGTAAAACTCCTTTCTGCAGTGTTAGTCCTAAGAAAACTTTCGAAGGCGCAGTTGGCGGTTTCGTTGGTTGCTTTATGATTGTTTTAGCAATGTGCGTTGTATGCTTGGGTATCCCCCTGTGGCAAGGCGTGGTGCTTGGTTTGGCAATTGCTTTCTTTGCACCGGTGGGCGACTTGGTAGAATCCATTCTGAAACGCAACTTTGACGTTAAAGATTCTGGTAAGCTTTTCCCTGGTCACGGTGGTGTACTTGACCGTTTCGACAGCTTGCTCTTTACCGCACCTATTACTTACTATTTAATGCTGATTTTTACTTTGTTCTAAGGTGACATTATGAAGAATATTTCCCTCTTAGGCAGTACTGGTTCCATCGGTAAACAAACTTTGGAGGTTGCTGCTGCTAATCCTGATAAAATGAAGATTCGCGTGTTGGCTGCACATACCAGCGACACTATTTTGGAAGAACAAATTCGTGCTGTTGAGCCTGATTTTGCAGTGCTTACTGATAAAGAAGCTGCTGCTCGTCTTAAAGCGCGCTACACTGGCAAAACTGAAATTCTTGCTGGTGAAGAAGGCTTGCTTGCCGCTGCTACTTACAGCGAAGTAGATACCGTGCTTGCTTCTATGGTTGGTTACGCTGGTCTGCGTCCTACAATGGCTGCAATTAACTGCGGTAAAAATATCGCTCTTGCTAATAAGGAAACCTTGGTGGCAGCAGGTAGTCTTGTAATGGAAGCTGTTGCTAAAAATAATGTTAGCCTGACTCCTGTAGATAGCGAACACAGTGCAATCTTCCAAGCTTTACAAGGTGGCAAAGAGGATGAAGTAAAACGTTTGCTCATTACTGCAAGTGGTGGTCCTTTCCGTGGCAAAAAGCGTAGCGAACTGGAAACCGTTACCTTGGCGCAATGTTTGAACCATCCTAATTGGAGCATGGGCAAAAAAATTACTGTAGATTCTTCTACTTTGGCTAATAAAGGCTTAGAAGTTATTGAAGCTCATTGGCTTTTTAATATGCCTTACGAAAAAATTGATGTGGTAGTGCATCCTCAAAGCATTATCCATTCTTTAGTAGAGTTCTGTGATGGTAGCGTTATTGCTCAACTTGGTGAGCCTGATATGCGTTTGCCTATCCAATATGCTTTAAGCTATCCTTGTCGTTATCACAAAGCATTTGACCAACTTGATTTAATCAAGGCTGGTACTTTGACTTTTGAAGTGCCTGACATGGAAGCTTTCCCGTCCTTGCGTATTGCTATTGACTGCGGTAAAGCAGGCGGTACTTTACCTTGCGTATTTAACGCTGCCAATGAAGAAGCAGTTTACGCATTCTTGGACAACAAAATTAAATACTTAGATATTCCTTACATTACTGAAAAGGTTGCAAGCTTGCACAAAAACATTGCTGTTCCCTGCATTGAAGACATTGAACGTGCAGATGCAGAAGCTCGTGCAGCAGCGCAATCTATTATTGCTAACTTATAGGAGGAAAAATTGCTTACGATTTTAGCTGCCATTTTTGTATTTGGTGTGCTTGTTACGGTTCACGAACTGGGGCATTTCATGACGGCGAAAATGACCGGAATGAAAGTAGAAGAATTTGCCATTGGTTTTGGACCTAACATTTATCAACAAAAAGATGGCGATACACTGTACAGCTTAAGGGCAATTCCCTTGGGCGGTTATAATAAAATTGCAGGTATGGATCCGGAAGATCCGTGGGAACCTAACGGTTTTAAGGCGAAATCCATTCCCTCACGAATGCTGGTAATTTTGGCAGGCTCTTTGATGAACTTTATCTTGCCTGTAATCTTGTTCTCCGGCATTTTCATGATTGATGGTATTGAAAAGCCTGTAGACAAACCTATTTTGGGTGTTGTTGTAGAAAACAAGGCAGCTTATAACGCTGGTCTTGAAGTGGGCGACAAAATTTTGACTATTAACGGTGCTCCCATGCAAACTTGGAATGATGTAGTAACTACCTTGCGTGCCAATGGTACTAATGAAGTTACTCTGACTGCTGAGCGTGCTGGCGCTGTAAAAACATACAAAATGCTTCCTGAATATAATGAAGAATTAGGACGTCCTTTGATTGGTATTTCTCCTAAGTTCATTAAGGAACGTGTAGGTGTGGTAGATTCCATTAAATTGGGCTTTTCTTCTACCAAAAGTGTTATCGTGATGATGGTAGAAGGCTTGCAACGTATTATTACAGGTAAGGCTTCTGCTGAAGTAAGTGGTCCTATTGGTGTTGCTCAAATGGCTGGACAAGTTGCAGCAGAAGGTTTGCTTCCTTTGCTGAACTTCGTAGCTTTCTTGAGCATTAATTTAGGTGTGATTAACTTATTGCCTTTGCCGGCACTTGACGGTGGTCATTTTATTCTGCTTCTGTACGAAGGCTTGCGTGGCAAACCTCTGGGAGCAAAAGCGATGCACCATATTCAAACCATTGGTATTGCTATAATATTAGCAATTACAATTTTTTCTACATTTAAAGATATAACTCGTTGAGAGGTGACTGACTATGGAACGCAGATTAACTCGTCAACTGGAAGTTGGTAAAGTAAAAGTGGGTGGTACTGCTCCAATCGCAGTACAATCCATGACAAATACAAAGACAAGCGATCCTGTTGCTACTTTGGAGCAAATTAATCGCTTGGCAGAAGCTGGTTGTGAAATTGTTCGTTGCGCCGTTCCGGACATGGCGGCTGCCGAAGGTTTAAAAACTATCGTCGCAGAAAGTCCTATCCCTGTAATCGCAGATATTCACTTCGATTACAAGCTTGCTCTTGCTGCTATTGAAGCTGGAGTTGACGGCTTGCGCTTGAACCCTGGTAACATTGGTGGTAACGATAGGGTAGCGGCAGTTGTAGAAGCTGCTAAAAAACGTAACATTCCCATTCGTATTGGTGTTAATGCAGGTTCTTTACCTAAAGACTTGCTTGAAAAATATGGTCATCCTACTCCGGAAGCGTTGGTAGAAGCTGCTTGGCGCCACATTCGTATTCTGGATGAGATGGACTACAAAAATATCAAAATCTCTTTGAAGGCACACGATGTTCCTTTGACTTTGGCCGCGTACCGTTTAATGGCAAGCCAATGTGATTATCCTTTGCACGTAGGTATTACGGAAGCAGGTACTGTGAACAGCGGTATCATTAAATCCGCAGTTGGTATTGGTACTTTGTTGGCAGAAGGTATCGGTGATACCATCCGTGTTTCCTTAACCGGTGACCCGGTGCGTGAAGTTAAAGTTGGTTTTGAAATTTTGAAATCCTTGGGTTTACGTGAGTATGGTCCTACCTTGATTTCTTGTCCTACTTGTGGTCGTACCCAAATCAATTTGGAAAAATTAGCCTTGGAAGTTGAAAAACGTTTGGCTGAAATTAGTGAACCTATCACCGTAGCCGTTATGGGTTGCGTAGTAAATGGTCCTGGTGAAGCAAGAGAGGCTGACGTTGGCATTGCCGGCGGTATAAATGAAGGCTTAATCTTCCGTAAAGGGGAAGTCTTGAAAAAAGTGGCAGAAGCTGATATTATTGATGAGTTGTTTGCTGAAATTGAAAAAATTTTACTTGAGAGGAAGGTATCTAATAAATGAGAGTTTCTAAAATGTTTGCACCCACCCTGCGTGAGGTTCCTGCTGAAGCAGAAGTAGTTAGCCACCAATTATTGTTGCGCGCTGGTTTTATGCGTAAATCCACCAACGGTATGTACAGCTACTTGCCTTTGGCTTGGCGCGTATTGAAAAAAATCGAAAATATCGTTCGTGAAGAAATGGACAACGCTGGCGCACAAGAAATTATGATGCCCATCATGCAACCTGCTGAAATTTGGCAAGAAAGTGGTCGGTGGGGTGCTTACGGCGCAGAAATGATTCGTCTGAAAGACCGTCACAACCGTGAATATTGCCTTGGTCCTACCCACGAAGAAATGGTAACCACTTTGATTAAAGGTGACGTTCGTTCTTATCGTCAACTTCCTATGAACGTATATCAAATTCAAGATAAATTCCGTGATGAACGTCGTCCTCGCTTCGGTTTGATGCGTAGCCGTGACTTCATCATGAAAGACGCTTACTCCTTTGACCGTGACGAAGCTGGTTTGGACGTATCCTACAAATCTATGTATGATGCTTACACCAACGTATTTAACCGTTGTGGTTTGACCTTCCGTCCTGTAGAAGCAGATAGCGGTGCAATCGGTGGTAGCGGTTCTCACGAATTCATGGTAATCGCTGAAAGCGGTGAAGCAGAAATTGTTTACTGTACCGAATGTGATTATGCTGCAAACGTAGAAAAAGCTGAAATGCACGTAATCGAAGCTGCTGACGAAGCTGCATTGGAAAGAGCAGAAGTGGAAACTCCCAACTGCAAGTCCATTGCTGATGTTTGCGCATACCTCAATATGCCTGTAGAAAAATCCGTTAAAGCTGTTGCTTACAAATCTGAAAAAGGTTTGATTTTGTGCTTTGTTCGTGGCGACCACGAAGTAAACGAAGTAAAAGTAATCAACACCTGCAATGTTTTGGAAGTTGAAATGGCTGACGAAAATATGTTAGTTGAGGCTGGTACCTGCGGTGGCTACATGGGCCCTGTAGGCATTGATTCTGAAAAAGTTATGGTAGTTGTTGACCACAGCGTAATGCAAATGCATAACTTCTGCTGCGGTGCTAATAAAGAAGGCTATCATATGGTTAACGTAAATCCTGGTCGTGATTTCACTCCGACTTTTGTTGCTGATATCCGTTTGATTCAAGAAGGCGATCCCTGTCCGCACTGTGGTGGTAAAGTAGCTAAAGCTCGTGGCATCGAAGTTGGTCAAGTATTCAAACTGTTTACCAAATACAGCGCTGCCATGAACTGCACTTTCTTGGATGAAAACGGTAAAGAAAACCCGATGGTTATGGGTTGCTACGGTATCGGTGTAAGCCGTACCATGGCTGCTTGCATTGAACAAAACAATGATAAAGACGGTATGATTTGGCCTGTTGCCATCGCTCCGTACGAAGTATTGGTTGTTCCTGTAAATACCAAAGACGAAGCTTCTACTGCTAAAGCAGAAGAAATTTACGAAGTACTGAAAAAAGCTGGCGTTGAAGCAGTTATTGATGACCGCAACGAACGTCCTGGCGTTAAATTTAAAGATGCTGACTTGATTGGCTATCCCTTACGTGTAGTTGTTGGACCCAAAACCTTGGCAGAAGGCAACATCGAAGTTAAAGCACGTAGAACTGGCGAAGTAGCAATGCTTCCTGTTGATGGCGATTATGTAGCAGCTATCAAAGAAATGCTCGCTAAATTATAATAACTAGTTTTGAGGTTTTATAAAGATGTTTGAAATTCCTTGGGTGTCCCAGTTGGAACTGACCATGGTACTGCGCTTGATTGTTGCTGCAATCTTGGGCGGTATTGTTGGTATGGAACGTGGCAGCGGTGACAGACCTGCAGGCTTTAGAACACATATCTTGGTATGCGTTGGTTCTGCGCTGTTTATGCTTGTTTCTATTTACGGTTTTGATGATATTGCACCTGTAACTACCAATCTTGAAGATGATATTGGTACACGTCGCGATACTGCACGTATTGCTGCGCAAGTTGTAAGTGGCATCGGTTTCTTAGGTGCAGGTACAATTTTGCACGAAGGTTTGACCATTAAAGGTTTGACTACTGCGGCAAGCTTGTGGATTGTTTCTGCGATTGGTTTGGCAGTAGGCAGTGGTATGTATTTGCTCAGTACTGTTGCAACCATTCTCACCTTGATGACCTTGGTTACCTTCCGTACTTGGGAAAAACGTTTTGCAGGCACTCGTAGTGAACGTCGTTTCGTTCGTGTTGTTACTCGCAATACTCCCGGTATTATTACCGAGATTACAGGGTATTTGTCAGAGTGCGGTATTAGAGTTAAAACTTTGAACGTAAAATCTGACAACAAAAACAATAACATCATTTTAGAAATTTACTTGAAGATAGATAAAAACATTGATATGGGTGAGGTTGCCGATGGTATCCAAAATATCGACGGCGTTCTTGCTCTTGAAAATGCTAAATGATTTAGTCATAAGGAAAGGACACGCACATGCAAGCAAAATATTGCATCTTGCCTGACAAAGAGAAATTTTTTGGTTTCTTGTCCGGACTGTCTTTTTCTCCAGCCGAATTGTTGCAGCTTAAAATGCTCAATATTAAGCAAATCTGCATCGATGAATCGGCCTGCTTATGGGAGATACATTATGAATGTGTCGCTCATCTTACTGATGGCTTATTGCAAGCGGCGGCAGAGAAATTGGCTGCCGCTTTTTCTTTACGTAAGGTTGTGTTCATCAAAAATAATGGCAAAAAAGTAGAGGCAAAGGTTTCTGAGGAAGAACCTATCGTTGTAGAACATGCTGACTGCTGTGGAGTGCCTTCTTACGAAGATGTTCCTTTGCCGGAAGAACCGCTTGATGTAGAGATTGGTGCCATCGACCCGCCGGAACCTTCCTGCGTTGTAGAAGAAGCAGACCAGTACGACCAAGCTTTTGAAGAAGCTTATAATCGTTTGTACGGAGAAAAGAAAGAGGACGGACACCTTTGGGGAAAAAGGATTAAGGGTAAAGTGCGCCCTATTGACAGTATCATAGAGGAAGAAAACCGCGTTGTCGTTGAAGGAGAGTTCGTCAAGAGTATGGACAAAGACGGCAAGCTGATTGCTTTTAACGAAAGAGAATTACGAACCGGTGATATTGCCATTACCTTTAACTTGTGTGATGGTACTGGTGGCCTCTTTGTTAAAATGCGTTTTAGCGCTCGTGATGGTAATGATGCCAAAGCAGATGCTAAACAGTTCAAAGGTGTTTTGAAGCCGGGAATGCGTTTGCGTATTCAAGGCAATGTTGCGCCCGACCGTTTTGCAAATGACGAAATGACCATTACGCCCGTAGGCATCATGAAAATAGACGTTCCTGAACGTAAGGATAATGCTGAAATCAAGCGTGTTGAGCTTCACTGCCATACTAAGATGAGTAAGATGGATGGCTTGACACCGATGAAAGATTTGGTGAAGAAAGCTCTTAAGTGGGGGCATAAGGCACTGGCGATTACCGACCATGGTGTTGTTCAAGCTTTCCCTTTCTGCTACGACGAAGCTAAAGGTACAGATTTGAAGCTTATCTTCGGTATGGAAGGTTATTTGATTAGCGACCGCCAAGAAGCTAACGACGAAATCGACCAAGAAGCTGTCGAAGCCAAGAAGAAAAGTGCTCGTAATAAGATTAAGAGCAATCATATTATTATCTTGGCGAAGAATGAAACAGGTTTGCGTAATTTGTACAAGCTTGTTTCCATCAGTCACTTGCGTTATCTAAGCGGACGTCCTTTGTTGCCTCGTAAGGTTATCGAGGAACATAGGGAAGGTTTAATCTTGGGTTCTGCCTGCGAAGCCGGTGAGCTTTACCGTGCCATGATGGCAGGTGCCAGCGAAGAAGTGTTGGAAGAAATTGCTTCTTTCTACGATTATCTGGAGATTCAACCTACTGGTAATAATATGTTCTTGGTACATAAGAATATTTGCACCGTAGAAGACATTGAAAAATATAACCGTCGTATTTATGAATTGGGCAAACGCATTGGTAAGCTTACTGTTGCTACCGGTGACGTTCATTTCTTAAATCCGGAAGATGAAAAATATCGTACCATTTTGCAAGACCCGTGGCGTAAAGACGGTGAAGATGAATATCAACCGCCTCTTTATTACCGTACTACGGAAGAAATGCTGGCAGAGTTCGCTTACTTGGGCGAAGATGTTGCTTACGAAGTGTGCGTAACCAATACCAACAAGATTGCAGATATGGTAGAAAGCATTAAACCCGTACCTGATACGGATCAACTTTATTCTCCTTCCATTCCCGGTGCGGAGGATGCGGTTCGTAATATGACTTACGAAAAAGCCTACGAATGGTACGGCAATCCCTTGCCCCAATTGGTAGAAGGCCGCTTGAAAATGGAGCTTGATTCCATCATCGGCAATGGCTTCTCCGTTTTGTACTACATCGCTCACAAACTGGTTAAACACTCTCTTGACCGTGGTTACTTGGTAGGTTCTCGTGGTAGTGTTGGCAGTTCTGTTGTTGCGACTATGCTTGATATTACCGAAGTTAATGCCTTGAAGCCTCACTATCGTTGCCCTAAGTGCAAACATAGCGAGTTCTTCTTAAATTGTGAAGTAGACTCCGGTTTTGACTTAGAACCTAAAGATTGTCCTCACTGTGGAACTGACATGGTGCGTGACGGGCACGACATTCCGTTTGCAGTTTTCTTGGGCTTCCACGGTGATAAAGTTCCTGATATAGACTTGAACTTCTCCGGTGGCATTGACCCTGACGATGCTCTGGCTATGTCCGACCAATCTGTTGCTCACAAATATACGGAAGAACTTTTCGGTCGTGATAATGTGTGTCGTGCGGGGACCATCTCCACCGTAGCTAATAAGACTGCTGTTGGTTTTGTCTTGAAGTATTTTGATAGAAAGCATATCCATCCGCACCCTGCTCACGTGGCTTCTTTAGTTGAAGGCTTGGCAGGGGTTAAGCGTACAACGGGACAACATCCTGGTGGTATTATGGTTGTGCCTCGTAATATGGATATTCACTACATTACTCCCATCAACCGTCCTGCTGACGATAGCTTTGGTGATACTGTTACTACTCATTACGATTATCACAGTATCAATGACCGTTTAGTTAAGCTTGATATTCTGGGGCACGACGACCCGATGGTACTGAAGATGTTGGAAAAATATTTGCGTGAAGATACTGACCCCAACTTTGATCCTAAACAAATCCCTGTTGGTGACGAAGAAACTTTGCGTATTTTCCAAGATACTTCTTCTCTGGGAGTAACTCCTGAACAAATTGGTAGCGATGTTGGTACTTTTGGTATCCCTGAATGTGGTACTCAGTTCGTTCGTCAAATGATTAAGGATGTACAACCTAAGAAATTTAGTGAGATTGTACGTGTATCCGGTTATTCCCACGGTACGGACGTATGGCTGAATAATGCGCAAGATTTAATCAAAGAGGGTAAGCCAGTTGCGGAAACAATTTCTACCCGTGACGACATTATGACCCATTTGATTTCTAAGGGCGTTGAACCTAGCCTTGCGTTTAAAACCATGGAGTACGTGCGTAAGGGTAAGGCTGCTAAAAGCGGTCTTGAGCCTAAGATGAAAGAAGCTATGCAAGCGGTGAACATTCCCGATTGGTACATTCAATCTTGCGAAAGAGTGCAGTACCTTTTCCCGAAGGCTCACGCTGTTGCATACGTTTTGATGGCGTACCGTATTGCTTACTGTAAAGTACATCATCCTAAACATTTCTACGCTTCTTACTTTACCGTGCGTGCTACGGATTTTGACTACACTCACGTTTCTAAAGGCTTACACTATATTAAGAACTTTATTAAGAGCGTTTACCAACAAGGTTTCAGGGCAAGTGTGCAAGATAAATCCATTGTCACTTATCTGGAACTTGCTAACGAAATGATTGAACGTGGTTATGAATTTGAAAAGGTTGATTTGTATAAATCACATCCTACAAAATTCTTGATTACCGAAAAAGGCTTGCGTCCTCCTTTGGCATCTCTTGCCGGCGTTGGCAATACTGCAGCACTTAGCATTGCAGCAGTTCGTGACGTAAATAATCCTTTCATTTCTCGCGAAGACTTGCGTTTACGGGCAGGTATTGGTAAAACTGTTGTTGAACGCTTGGCAGATGTTGGTGTGCTTGATGACTTGCCTGAAAGTAACCAAATAGATTTGTTTTAAAACTTCATAGTAAAAATAAAAGACCTCTCAAATTTTTGAGAGGTCTTAATTTTTTATAGGACTTCTTCCTTAATCAAGGTGTTCATCATTTTTTGCTTGCCTAAAATCCAAAGTAAGTCACCCTTCTCAAAAGTAAGGGACACGTTAGGATTAGTCATGGTGTAAGCGCCACGTTCCAAACCAATTACGAGAGCGCTCCAGTTTTCACGGATGTTGGCGTCTTTAATGGATTTGCCAAGGAGTTTGGAATGTTGGTCAATGGTTATTGCCAAGGACAAGAAGCGCAGTTCAGGTTCTTCTTCGTGGTCGTGAAGCATAAATTCACGCAAGCTAATGGGTTTAGCAACTTGGTCTAAATCTACTTTTTTGCCTTCAATTGCAGCGGTGAGCATTTTAAATTGCTCTCTAGTGCCAATTACCAAGATGGAAGAATCTGCTTCAAGTACATGTTCCGCACCGGGCATATCTGCAACTTTGTTGGGGCTGGCAACTTGTAAAATGTTGCAACCATAATTGGAACGGAAGTTGGTTTGTAACAAAGTCTTACCAATGAAGCTAGAGTCTTTAGAAAGTTTGTAACGGGCAAGTTGCAAATCTTCGTCAAACCAAGTTTCAGGAGAATTATCTTTGTCGAAGGTTTTTTCGCGATGCTTGCGCATATGCTTTTCGTTAAGGTTTACTAAGAAGCGAGATTCAATACGCAAGTATTCGCTTAAGAGCCAGTCGGAGGAATATATCAAATAACCAACAGCTGCAACTGCTACGAGAGCAACAATGTAGGGAAGTTGCATTAAGCTTTGGAATACATACATCAGGAAGCCAGCTGCAGTTAAAAGTTTTAGGCCAATTAACATTATCAAGGGCAAGTGGTTAGAACGTTTCTTGAACCACAGGATGGAGAAAAGTTCTACATTACCGGTGCGGCTTGTAAGAATTGCACGTAAAATGGGGGACATTGCCAAAAGGGTAAGTGCACCACAAATTAAATTACTATAAGGTAAAGCTAAGGAATCGCTTAAATAGGGGAGCAGGTAATATTTACTACCCATTGCGATTGCAAAGAGCAAGGTCAGAAAGATGAACATTCTGGTAAAGTAAGATTGCAACAAGGCACTCCAATCACTATCGCCAGCTTCGTCATCTGCATCGGTGTAACGGTCAAGCCAAGTAAGTACTTTATTAGGAAGAATTTTGGTAAGTACTTTGTAGGCAGGATCTGCTGCCATAATAAAGAATGGAGTAGTAAAAGTTGTTACTACGGAAACTGCAACGATGATGGGGTAGAGGAAGTCGCTGATTACGCCAAGGCTCATACCCAAGGAAGCGATGATGAAGGAAAATTCACCAATTTGCGCCAAACTGAAACCGCAGTGCATAGAAATGTTTAAGTTTTGACCAGCAGCCAACACGCCACCGGTAGAGAAGATAAGCTTGCCGATAATGGTAACTGCTACCAGACAAACGATGGGGAACCAGTATTGCAAAAGCAGGGACGGGTCAACCAGCATACCAACGGATACGAAGAATACTGCACCAAACAAATCTTTAACAGGTTTTACCAAGTGTTCAATGTGTTCTGCATTAGGAGCTTCCGCAATTAAAGAGCCCATGATAAAAGCACCAAGTGCAGCGGAGAATCCCATGTGGGTAGCAAGTACTACCATGCCCAAACACAAACCGATGGAAGCTACGATTAAAGTTTCATCGTTCATCAAGTCTTTTGCTTTTTTAAAGAAGGTGGGGATGAGATACATACCCATTACGAACCATAAGGTTAAGAAGAAGGCCAGTCGACCAACGCCTATGGCAAGTTCCATAGTAGAAATGCCTGCTGCCGCCAAAGTGGAAAGCATTACCATCATAATAATGCCTGCAATATCTTCAACAATCAAAACGCCAAAAACCATTTCGGTAAAGCGTTTGCCTTTTAATTTTAAATCTTCAAAAGCTTTGATGATGATGGTGGTGGAACTCATGGCGAGCATCCCGCCAAGGAAGATACTGTCCATGTGGCTCCAACCTAAAAGAGAACCGGCAACGTACCCTAATCCAAGCATACCGCCAATTTCCATAGCGGTTGCGATGAAGGCTGTATTACCTACGCTTTTTAATTTGTAAAAACTAAATTCCAAACCCAGGGCGAATAAAAGGAAGATAACGCCAATTTCAGACCAAGCTTGGATGTTGGTAGTATCTGTTACGGTAGGGAAGAAGTTAAAATGCGGGCCTGTGATAAAGCCTGCGATGATGTAGCCTAAAACGAGAGGCTGATTTAATTTTTTGAAAAGAATTGTTGTAACACCAGCGACTAAAAGAATCATCGCCAGATCCACAATGATTTGCGGTAAATGTGCCATAAACTCTCTCCTTTATCTATTGTTATTTAATCTTATGCAGACAAATTTTTAAAAATGATGTATAATATTATAGCTTATTGCTATTATACAAGCAATGAGCTTTACTACAAATATATAAACTTATTTAAAAATATAACGGAGGATGTCTCATGAGCGAAAATTTAGTATTGATTAATGGCGAAATTATGCCGGAACACGAAGCGTTTATCGAAGTAAACGACCGCGGCCATAACTTTGGTGACGGCGTTTTTGAAATTGTACCCGTTTATAATGGTCGTGCTTTTGCACTGCTTCCCCACATGAACAACTTGTTTGAAAGCGTTATTCAAGCAAAAATTCCTGCTGTGTATATGATTGAAGAATTCGTTGAATTCCACGAAGCTTTGATTCAAGCAACCGGTTTGACTGAATGTAACATCTACACCCAAATCACCCGTGGTGCCGGTATGTATAACCTTGCTTTCCCGGAACAATGCGTTCCCACTTTGAGCATGTTCGCTGTTCCTGTTGACCGCGATACTTTGGAAGCAAAACGCGCTAAAGGTGTAAACGTAATTACCGAAGAAGATACTCGTTGGGAACGTTGCGATATCAACACCCTGAACCGTATGCCTGAAGCAATGGCTCGCCAAAAAGCTTTCGTTGGTAACGCTTTTGATGCACTTTTTGTTCGTGATGGCAAAATCACTGAAAGCACCGAATCCAGCTTCGTAATTTACAAAGACGGTATTCTTTGGACTCATCCGGAAGATAAACACATTCACAAAAACATTACCCGTCGTTTGCTCAAAGAACGTCTTGCTGTTGACCTTGGACTTCAAGTTGTGGAACGTG
The DNA here is from genome assembly GCA_045123075.1 of Phascolarctobacterium sp. GTDB lineage: Bacteria > Bacillota > Negativicutes > Acidaminococcales > Acidaminococcaceae > JAHHUH01. Next base: position 19,277 of record JBGVIJ010000080.1, read on the forward strand.
CTTTTGACAAAGAATTCGCTTTGAAAGCAGACGAAGCTTTCCTCTGCGGCCCTCGTTGCGAATTTATGCCTGTTACTAAAATTGACCGTAGCTTCATCGGCGACAAACAACCTGGCGAAATCACTAAAAAATTGCAAGAAGCATACAAAGCTTTTGTTGCTAAGGAATGCCCTGTAAGATAAAATGAGTACGAAAAAATTGGTGTTGGGTGGATTGCTAGTTGCCATTGCAGTAGTTTTGCAAGCAAGTAGATTAATCTTACCCTTGCCACCGCTTTTGACTACCTTTATAATTGGCACTTTAGTAAATATGATGTTGGTGCTGTGCGTAAGGCTTAACGGGTTTACTTCTGCAGTAATTCTTTCCGTTTTGTTACCAATCTTTGCGTATGTGCAAGGACAGCTACTTTTGCCAATGCTCATTCCTGTTGTGGCATTGGGGAACGTTTTGTTTGCTTATTTTGGAGAACGCATAAAGAGTGGCGTACTTGGGTGCCTTGTTCCGCCTGTAGTTAAGGCTGTGGGTATGTGCGCAAGCGCTTACGTTGTAATTGCGTTTCTTGGAATTGAGAGCGTTGCCATGCAGAAAGGGATACTTTTTGCTATGAGCGTACCGCAGCTAGTGACTGGTTTTACTGGTGTGCTTTGTGCTAAGAAGATGGTAGAAGTTTTAAAAAAGAAGATTTGAAAAGAATTACGACTGCTTCATGTGAGGCAGTCCTTTTCTTATATACAAGATAAAACTAACCGCCATACTGCTTCCGTTCAACAGTGACTCCTGACGCAACATTTTAGTTAAAAATATCGTTGCCCACATATTCGCTTCGTAGATGAGTGCAAGTTTTTAGAAACTACAGCTCAGGATGTGTGCTTAACGATATTTTTCTCGATTATGTTGTTGCTACTCGTCACAATCGTTTCACTGGAAGCAGTATGGCGGTTAATTTTAGTTTTTGATTAAAAAATAAAGGATTTGAGAAAATATTGGTAGAAATATTAAAAAACAGAACTGTTTATAGAGAGGTTTTAATAGATGTATTGTAAAAATTGTGGAGCACAAATTGCTGGCAATGATAAGTTTTGTCGTAACTGCGGTGCTCCTGCGAAATATGCTTTAGGAAAACCTGAAAAAGAAAAACCATTTTGGAGACACGCTTGGTTTACCATCTTTATGCTTTTCATGTGCTTTCCCGTTGGTGTGATTTTGGCGTTCATAAATCATCCGAGCGTTGCGAAAACTTTTCTGATGTTTATTTTAGGATTGTTTGTTCTGGGCATTATTGCTGTGAGCAGTTGTTTTTTAGATGTAGAAAAGCCTGCTCCTCGTCCTCCGGACCCTGTAAAAGGACAATATGTAGATAGTGGATTTGTTAGTAAGCTGGCATTTAAATAAAAGCAGGCAACTCGTTATGAGTGCCTGCTTTAAAATTTTAACGTATTTCCATACAATTTTCCGAACGAAAACGGAGAAAATTTTAATAAGGTATGGTATAATAAATTCGGTGTATTATGCTTAGATGCATAAGGAGGTCTTTTTTATTTTAGAATTTAAACCCATTACATTGGCTGAGAAGCCTTTGTTTGAAAGTTATTTATCTGCACCGGAACAAAGAGGCAGTGAATGTGCCTTTTCAAATTTGTTTGTTTGGCGTGATTGCTACAATATATTTTGGTGTATTAGCCACGGTTTCTTAATCGTAAAGGTTAAACGCAACGATGTAGATTTCTTCTTACAACCTTTTGGTGGTAAGGATGAAGATATTCCCCTCTTGATGGAGGAACTTAAAGAATACTATGGTGGCGAGCCTTTTAGACTCCATGGTATTTATGAATTGACTAAGGAACGTCTGAGCAAAGTTTTCCCGGATTTGGTATTTGAAGAAGATAGAGATAACTGGGATTATGTTTATTTGCGTGAAAAGTTGGCGGCTTTATCCGGACGTAAGTACCACGGTCAAAAAAATCATTACAACGCTTTCAAAAAAGCGTACCCTGATTTTGTCTACGAACCCATTACAGAAGCCAACAAGGCAGAATGTCTTGCTTTTGGTGAAAAATGGTGTGACGATAGGGTTCACGAAGATCCTACTTTAATCTGCGAAAAGTATGCCATGCAACAAGCTTTCAGTAATTTCGAAGTTTTGGAATTGCGTGGTGGTGCGATTCGTATTAACGGGAAGATTGAAGCTTTTAGCTTCGGTAAAAAAATTAATGAAGATACAGCAGTTCTGCACGTTGAAAAGGCAAACGGTGAAATCCGCGGTTTGTATACTGCCATCAACAAAGAATTTGCTGCTCATGCTTGGGATGATGTTGTTTATCTGAACAGGGAAGAAGATATGGGTGTGGAAGGTTTGCGTAGAGCAAAAGAATCATACCATCCGGAATTTATGTTCAAAAAATACAGCGTTGTAATTAGCTGAGGTAGACTATGACTTATAGAGTTGTAAACGAAGCGAGAATGTCGCAGGTTATGGACTTGTGGGATTATTGTTTCGAAAAGAAAGATGACCCTTTTTACCAATGGTATTTTAGTGAATACTGTGGTAAGGATAATATGGTGATAGGTGGTTTTGATGAGCAGGACAAACTGCAAAATATGCTCCACTTAAATCCATATATGTTAAATATTAGAGGTGCGCAAATACTTACACCCTACATCGTAGGCGTGGCTACTGCTCCTGAATGGAGGGGACAGCGTTTGTTCCGTCCGCTTTTGGAAACTGCATTTGAAGTGTTGCGCTCTCAAGAGTTTCCTTTTGCGTTGTTAATGCCTATCAACGCAGGGATTTACCTGCCTTACGAATTTAGCTTTTGCTATTATCGTCATAAGTATGATATGTCTCTTGAAAAATTGCAAACTGCCCGAGCAGGTAGTGATTTGAAAGTTGCGCGTACTGGACTGGATAAGGAAGTTTTGGCAAGGTTATATTATAATAGTAGCAAAGTTTGGAATGGCACGCCTGTACGTACTGATTTCCAATGGAATAAGCTGCTGAAAGTACATTCTTTGGAAAACGTGCAATGTTCTGTTGTTTATAAAGAGGACGAGCCTGTTGGTTATATGCTTTATAAATTACAGGATGCTACTTTTTATGTCATTGAGCTGATGGCTGATGATTTTGCGGCACGCAATAAGCTTCTTCAATTTGCGGCAAGTCATAAGAGCGAAGCGAAACATTTTACATGGCTTGCAGAAGCATGGGATAAAACCTATCTTAATTTTGCAGACCATAATGAAAGTGGAAGTGTTCAGCCTTTTATGATGGCACGTTGCATTGATGCACGTTTAGCTTTAGAAAAACTTACTGTTCCTACTGATATGGAAGAAAGCAGTATTGTTTTGCTTCTGACAGATAGTGTTATTCATCGCAACAATCATCTGCTTAAAGTAAGAACTGCACCCGGCAAGCTAGAAGCAGTAAGCACCGTAGATGATGAAGATATTACTATGGATATGGCTGCCTTTACCCAAATGTATTTTGGTGCCTTTACTGCTACAGAACTTGCAGAAGCAGGCAAGATTAAAGTTCATAATGCAGAAAAACTTTCTGTATTAGATAAATTGTTCCCCAAATGTAGGAACTATATCAACGAATATTTTTAATGTTAATTAACCTCAAAATAAACCTGGAGGCTGGTGTAATGAGTATGATTAGAAGAATTTTTGTGGAAAAGAAAGACGCTTTTGCCGTTGAAGCACATGGTCTTTTAGCTGACCTGCGCAACAATCTCGGCATGACTGCCCTGAAAAACATTCGTATGATGAATCGTTACGATGTTATGGGTTTGAATGACGAAGAATTTGCAATGGCAAAAAAATTGGTTCTTTCTGAACCTCCCGTTGACAAAGTTCTGGAAGAAGAACTTGCTTTGGAAGCTGGCGCACACGCATTTGCTGTGGAATTGCTGCCCGGTCAATATGACCAACGCGAAGACTTTGCGGAACAATGCATCCAATTGATTACCCAAAAAGATCGTCCGATGGTTGCAGCTGCTAAAGTTTATGTTCTTGAAGGCGAACTGAGCGAAGATGAAGTTGCTAAAATTAAAGCATACTGCATCAACCCGATTGAAGCTCGCGAAGCTGAATGGGGCAAACCGGAAACTTTGGAAAGCACTTGCGAAGAACCTGCTAAAATTGCACGTGTTACCGGTTTCTTGACCATGACTCGTGAAGAAGCAGAAGCTTTGCGTAAAGAAATGGGCTTGGCAATGAGCATTGAAGACTTGCTCTGGTGCCAAAAATACTTTAATGAAGAAAACCGTGAACCTTCCGTTACTGAAATTCGCGTACTTGACACCTATTGGTCTGACCACTGCCGTCACACCACCTTCATGACTCAAACTGAAGATGTAGAAATCGTACCCGGTACTTACACTAAACCGGTACAAGAAGCTTATGATAAATATATGGCAGCTCGCGATGGCGTATATGGTGAAAACACTGAACGCCCTGTAACCTTGATGGATATTGCAGTTATCGGTATGAAAAAACTGCGTAAAGAAGGCAAGCTTGCTGACTTGGACGAATCCGAAGAAATCAATGCATGCTCCATCGTTGTTCCCATCGAAGTTGATGGCAACACCGAAGAATGGCTTGTAATGTTCAAAAACGAAACCCACAACCATCCGACAGAAATCGAACCGTTCGGTGGTGCAGCTACTTGCTTGGGCGGCGCGATTCGTGACCCGCTGTCTGGTCGTTCCTATGTATATCAAGCAATGCGCGTAACTGGTGCAGCTGATCCTCGCGTTCCTGTTTCTGAAACTATCGAAGGCAAACTTCCCCAACGCAAAATCACCATTGGTGCTGCTGCAGGCTATAGCTCCTATGGCAACCAAATTGGTCTTGCTACCGGTCACGTACAAGAATACTACAATGAAAAATTCGTTGCTAAACGTATGGAAGTTGGCGCTGTAATTGGTGCGGCTCCTCGTAGTGCAGTTCGTCGTGAACGTCCTGCTGCAGGCGATATCGTAGTACTTCTTGGTGGTCAAACTGGTCGTGACGGCTGCGGCGGTGCAACCGGTTCTTCCAAAGAACATACTGTAGACTCCTTGATGAGCTGCGGTGCAGAAGTACAAAAAGGCAATCCGCCCACTGAACGCAAAATCCAACGCTTGTTCCGCAATCCGGAAGTTACTGCAATGATTAAACGCTGCAATGACTTTGGTGCAGGCGGCGTATCTGTAGCGATTGGCGAATTGACCGACGGTCTCGTAATCGACTTGGATAAAGTTCCTAAAAAATACGAAGGTTTGGACGGTACTGAACTTGCTATCTCCGAATCTCAAGAACGTATGGCAGTAGTAATTGAAGCTGCTAATAAAGATGCCTTCATTAAATTTGCAGACCAAGAAAACTTGGAAGCTACCGTTGTTGCAGAAGTATCTGCTGACCCGCGTCTTGTTATGTACTGGAGAGGCGACAAAATTGTTGACTTGTCCCGTGCATTCCTCGATACTAACGGCGTAGCTCAACACACCAGCATTGTAGTTGAAGATACTAAAGCAGAAAACGTATTTGATAAAGTTCCTGTTGAAGTTGCAGAAGCTGCTGACATCAAAGCTGCTTGGCTTGGTAACTTGGCTCGTCTGAACGTTTGCAGCCAAAAAGGTATGTCCGAACGTTTCGATAGCACTATCGGTCGTGGTACTGTAATGATGCCCTTTGGTGGTAAAACTCAAATTACTCCGTCCGAAGGTATGGTAGGCAGAATCCCCGTACTTCACGGTACTACTACCGCTGCTTCCGTGATGGCTTGTGGTTACAATCCGGAAGTTGCAATCTGGAGTCCGTTCCATGGTGCAATGTACGCAGTTGTAGAATCCGTAGTTCGTGCAGTTGCTTTGGGTGCTGACCCTGCAAAACTGCGTTTGACCTTGCAAGAATACTTCCCCAAACTGAACAACACTGCTGCTTGGGGCTTGCCTTTCGGTGCACTCCTTGGTGCATTCACCGCTCTGGATGCTCTTGAACTTCCTGCAATTGGTGGTAAAGACTCTATGTCCGGTACCTTTATGGATAAAACTGTTCCGCCTACCTTGGTTTCCTTTGCAGTAGGCGTAATTGATGGTAATAAAGCAGTTTCCGCTGAATTCAAAGAAGCTGGCAACGAAGTTGTATTCTTGTCCTGCCCGCGCGACAATGCAGAAGTTCTTGACTTCGCAGCTCTGCGCAAAAACCTCACTGCAGTTCATGCAGCTATGGAAGCTGGCAAAATCAATGCAGCTGCAGCGGTTAAAGACGGCGGTATCGCTGCTCTCGTAACTACCATGTGCCTCGGTAATGAACTTGGTTTTGAATTCATTAAACCTTTCAGAGATACCGACAGCCTCTTCACCTTGCAACCGGGCGGTATGGTGCTCGAACTTGCTAAAGGCGTAGAGCCTGAAGATGTATTCGAAGGTTTGGAATACATGCTCCTTGGTCACACCACTGCAAATGCAGGCGTAGCAATCAACGATGCAGTAATTACCGAAGCAGAAGCAAAACATGCTTATATGGAAACTCTCCAAGGTATCTTCCCGTACAAACTGGCTGATGTTGAAGCTCCTGCTGATATTGCACAACCTCACTATAAAGCTGAACTGCCTTTGACCGCACCGATTACTATTGCTAAACCGCGCGTATTCATTCCGGTATTCCCCGGTATTAACTGCGAATACGATAGTGCTCGTGCATTCGAAGCAGCCGGTGCAATTGCAGAAACTTTCGTTGTACGCAACCTTACTGCTCAAGCAATTGAAGAATCCGTTGAAAAAATGGTTCAATACATCAACAACGCAAACATCGTTATGATTCCTGGTGGCTTCTCCGCAGGCGACGAACCGGACGGCAGTGGCAAATTTATCGCTACTATGCTCCGCAACCCGCGCATTAAAGAAGCAGTTAGCGAATTGCTCAACAATCGCGATGGTTTGATGCTCGGTATCTGCAACGGCTTCCAAGCTTTGATTAAACTTGGTCTCGTTCCTTACGGCGAAATCCGTGATATGGAAGAAGTTAGCCCGACCTTGACCTTCAACAACATTGGTCGTCACATTTCTCAAATCGTAACTACCAAAGTTGTTTCCAACAAATCTCCGTGGCTGGCAATGTGCGAACCTGGCGATGAACACGCTATTGCAGTATCTCACGGCGAAGGTCGCTTCTATGCTCCGGAAAGCACCATTAAAGAATTGTTTGCTAACGGTCAAGTTGCAACCCAATATGTGGATGCAGCAGGTAACCCGACCATGAACATGCCTTACAACCCCAACGGCAGCTTGTATGCTATCGAAGGCATAACCAGCCCCGACGGTCGTGTGCTTGGTAAAATGGGTCACACCGAACGCTTCACCGATGGTTTGTTCCGCAACATCTATGGCAACAAAGACCAAATGTTGTTCAAATCCGGCGTAAACTACTTCAAATAATATATTGTTTATTTCAAGAACCCTTCGTATAAAAACGGAGGGTTCTTTTGTGTATTTTTCTAGATATTTATTCGTTTTCCCACTGGCAATTTTGTGAAATTTAGTGTAAAATGCTTAAGGTAAATTTTTTATCTTTTTTCTCAAAAATAAAGAGGATTTTTTAAATTTGCGTCGAATAGACACAGGTAACCCAAAATGTGAAAGAATATAGGAGGCATAAGAATATGCATAGTTACAGCATGAATCTTGGTGGCAGAACCCTTACCATTGAAGCTGGCAAAATTGCTAAACAAGCAAATGGCGCTGTATTGGTTCGTTATGGTGATACTGCAGTAGTAGTAGCAGTAACCGGCACCAAAACACCCCGTGAAGGTGTAGACTTTTTCCCTTTGACCGTTGACTTTGAAGAAAAAATGTATGCCGTTGGCAAAATTCCCGGTGGCTTTATTAAACGTGAAGGTCGTCCTAGCGAACAAGCTATTTTGACCAGCCGTTTGATTGACCGTCCGATTCGTCCCATGTTCCCCGATGGCTATCATAATGACGTACAAATCGTAGCAACTGCAGTTTCCGTTGACCCGGACAACGCTCCTGATATGCCTGCAATGGTTGGTGCATCTTGCGCACTCTCCATTTCTGATATTCCGTTCGAAGGTCCCATCGCTGGCGTTCGCGTTGGTTTGATTGATGGCGAATTCATCATCAATCCCACCGTTGAGCAAGCTCGCGTAAGCCTTTTGAACTTGGCTGTTGCCGGTACTAAAGACGCTATCCTGATGGTAGAAGCAGGCGCTAAAGAAGTTTCTGAAGAAACCATGCTCGATGCAATCTGGTTCGCTCATGGCGTAATTAAAGAATTGGTAGAATTCCAAGAAAAAATCGTTGCTGAAATCGGTAAAACCAAAATGGAAGTTCCCGTATACAATCCTCCTGCAGAAATCGCAGAAGAAATTGAAGCATACGGTGCTGCTAAATTGAAAGAAGCTTTGATGGACGCTAACAAACTGGAACGTGAAGAAAACGTTGCACGTGTTAAAGCTGAAATCGCTGAAGTTTTCATCGACAAATATCCTGACAACGCTAAAGACGTTGCTTATATTACCCCAAAACTGGTTAAGAAAATCGTTCGTCGTACCATCTCCGTTGACAAAATTCGTCCTGACGGTCGTCAATTGGATGAAGTACGTCCTGTAACCTGCGAAGTTGGTCTCTTGGCTCGTCCGCATGGTAGCGCACTCTTCACCCGTGGTCAAACTCAAATCTTGAACGTTTTGGCTTTGGCTCCGCTTCGTGAAGCACAAACCCTTGACGGTCTTGGCGCAGAAGATACTAAACGTTACATCCACCACTACAACTTCCCTCCGTACAGCGTAGGCGAAACCAAACCCTTGCGTAGCCCCGGTCGTCGTGAAATTGGTCACGGTGCTTTGGCAGAACGCGCATTGCTTCCGGTTATTCCTTCTGAAGAAGAATTCCCGTATGCAATCCGTCTGGTTTCCGAAGTTTTGGAATCCAACGGTTCTTCCTCCATGGGTTCTGTTTGCGGCTCCACCTTGTCCTTGATGGATGCCGGTGTTCCCATTAAAGCTCCTGTTGCCGGCGTTGCTATGGGTCTCGTTAAAGATGGCGAATACTTCACCATTTTGACCGACATCCAAGGCTTGGAAGATGCTCTTGGCGATATGGACTTCAAAGTTGCTGGTACTGACAAAGGTATCACCGCAATCCAAATGGATATCAAAATCGATGGTATCAACAAAGATATCTTCACCCAAGCATTGGCACAAGCTAAACGTGGTCGTGAATTCATCATGGGCAAAATGATGGAATGCATCTCCGCTCCGCGCACTGAACTTTCCCCGTACGCTCCGAAAATCACCACCATCAGTGTTGATCCTGAAAAAATTAGCAAAGTAATTGGCCCCGGCGGCAAAATGATTAAGAAAATTGTTGAAGAATCCGGCGCTAAAATTGATATTGATGATACCGGTCGTATCTTTATTGCTGCTGTTAACACTGAAGCTGCTAACAAAGCAATCGATATGATTAATGGCATCACTGCTGAAGCAGAAGTAGACAAAGTTTACACCGGTAAAGTTACCCGTTTGATGAACTTCGGCGCATTCGTTGAAATTCTTCCGGGCAAAGAAGGTTTGGTTCATATTTCCCAACTTTCCACCGAACGTGTAGAAAAAGTTGAAGATGTTGTTTCCGTTGGCGACGAAATCGTTGTTAAAGTAACTGAAATCGACAACAAAGGTCGTATCAACCTTTCCCGTAAAGCTGTTCTTACCAAAGGCTTGAGCAAATAATTTAAAATTTTAAAAGGCAGAGTTTTACTCTGCCTTTTCCTATATGAGGAGGAAGCTTATGAAACTTAGAGGCTTTGAAAAAATTGCTAAATATGCTGCTGTAGACTTCCCGTTGCCGGAACGCAAAACTCAAAAATCTGCAGGATATGACTTCTGCTTGCCCGAAGATGTTGTGTTAGAACCTGGTAAACTGCAACTAGTTCCCACCGGTATTAAAGCTTACATGCAAGATGGCGAATATCTTGGTATGCACATTCGTAGCAGCATGGCAGTTAAAAAACGCATTATGCTTGTAAACAATGTAGGCATTATCGATGCTGACTACTACAACAATGCAGATAACGAAGGTCATATTATGTTGGCATTGCTTAACACCGGCAACGAACCTTTAGCATTACCTAAAGGTGAATGTGTAGCACAAGGTATTTTCTATAATTATCTTGTAGCTGACGGTGATGCTGATTCTGAAAAGGCTGTTCGTGGTGGCGGCTTCGGTTCTACTTCCAAATAATTGTAAAATGTTTACATTTTTATACAGGCTATAAAATAATTTCTGCATGAATTTGACAAGCTATATAGAGAGTACTATAATTTAATTTAATAAAATAAGTGAACCAGTAGATAGAGGAGCGGAAAGCAAGAGTAACCTGTGGAGCGGGAGCTAAGAAGCAGGGGAAAGGGTAACCGCCGAAGTTCAACAGCAGCCATGCTGTTGTGCTGGGTCGTCAGTGAAAAACTGCCGGACTGTCGCTTAGAAATGAGCGGAGTGCTATCTCAACTAAGTTGGTATTTTAAAGCTGTTGAGGTAGTTTAAATCTCAACAGCTTACTTTATTTTTAGTACGATTGTACTTGTAATAAGCACAAAACTCTAGTAAAATAGTAACAAGAGTAAAAACACTGGTTTCATATAATTTGAGAGAGATTAAGGAGTGAACTAAATGATTCGCGTATTGGTTAATGGTGCTTTAGGCAGAATGGGTAGCGAAGTTGTTAAAAAGGTTGTGGCTGAAGCTGATTTGGAATTGGCTGCAGTAGTTGACATTAAGGAAGCAAACATCGCTTTAGAAAATGGTTCCATGATGACAACCCAAACTGATTTGGTTGCTGCTATTCAAGCTTGTGCTCCTGATGTTGTAGTAGACTTTACTCGTCCTGATGTAGTAATGGAAAATTTGCGTAAGGTTTTGAAGTTGGGAGTTCGTGCTGTTGTAGGCACTACAGGCTTCAAGCAAGCAGATTTGGACGAACTGGATGCTTTGGCAAAAGAAAACAATACGGCGCTCTTGATTGCTCCTAACTTTGCACTTGGCGCAGTAGTTATGATGAAACTTGCTTGCGAAGCTGCAAAATATTTCCCTCATGTAGAAATTATTGAAAAACATCACGATAAAAAATTGGATGCACCTTCTGGTACCGCAATCATCACTGCGCAAAAAATTGCAGAAGTTCGCAAAGCTATGAAGCAAGGTCATCCTGAAGAAAAAGAAACTATGGCAGGTTGCCGTGGTGCTGACTACGAAGGCATGAAGATTCACAGCATCCGCTTACCGGGTTATGTTGCTTCCCAAGAAGTAATCTTCGGTGGTCAAGGTGAAGTGCTCCGCATCAGCACAGAACCCATTAACCGCGAATGTTATATGCCTGGTGTAGCTCTTGGTTGTCGTAAAATCGTAGATAAAACTGGTCTTGTATACGGACTCGATAAATTATTGTAATAAAAAGGGAGGAAAACCTTATGAAAAAATATAATGTTGCAATTTTAGGTGCTACCGGTGCTGTAGGTGGCGAATTCTTGAAACTTATCGAAGAAAGAAATTTCCCGTTTGCTGAACTTCGTCTTTTGGCTTCCAAACGTAGTGCTGGTACTGAAATTGAATTCATGGGTAAAACTTACGTTGTTCAAGAAGCAACTAAAGATTCCTTCCAAGGTATCGACATCGCATTGTTCGCAGGTGGTAGCGTATCCAAAGAGTTCGCTCCGTATGCAGTTGAAGCAGGTGCTGTTGTAATCGATAACTCCAGTACTTTCCGTATGGATCCGGAAGTTCCATTGGTAGTTCCCGAAGTTAACCCGCAAGCTATTTTGAAACATAAAGGCATTATTGCTAACCCCAACTGCTCTACCATTATTATGGTTATGGCACTTAAACCCCTGTATGACTTGGCAAGAATTAAACGTGTAGTAGTTTCCACTTACCAAGCAGTTTCCGGCGCTGGTAAAGAAGGCATCGACGAACTGACTGACCAAGTTAAAGCTTACAGCGAAGGCAAAGAAATGGTAGCAAAAATTCTTCCTTCCGCTAGCTTGGAAAAACATTATCCCATCGCTTTCAACTTGATTCCGCAAATCGACGTTTTCCTTGATAACCTGTACACCAAAGAAGAAATGAAAATGGTTAACGAAACTATGAAAATCATGGAAGACTATGATATGCGCATTACCGCAACCACCGTTCGCGTTCCCGTATATCGTAGCCACAGTGAATCTGTAAACATCGAATTTGAACATGACCTTGAATTGGCTGATATGATTAAAGCAATCGAAGCATTCCCGGGCGTACAAATGTTGGATAATCCGCAAGCTCAAGAATATCCGATGCCGTTGTACACTTCTGATAAAGATGATTGCTTCGTTGGTCGTCTCCGTCGTGACGAATCCAACCCCAACACCTTTAACCTGTGGGTAGTAGGCGACCAAATCCGCAAAGGTGCTGCATTGAACACCTTGCAAATTGCTGAAACCATGATTAAAAATGAATGGATCTAATAATTAAGAGAGTTTTGAAGGGAAGAGAGATCAAATGAAAATCATAGTGCAAAAATTCGGTGGCACCTCCGTAGCAAACGAAGAGTCTCGCCTGGCCGTAAAAAATAAAATTCAACAAGCTATTCACAATGGCTATTCTCCTGTAGTTGTAGTATCCGCTATGGGTCGTAAAGGCGCTCCTTATGCAACCGATACTTTGATTGATGTTTTGAAAGAAGAAAACATTTCCGTTAACGTACGTGAAATGGACGTTATGATGTGCTGCGGCGAAATCATTTCCTCTTGCATCATGGCAGCTCACTTGCAAAAACACGGTATCAATGCTATGGCATTGACCGGTGGTCAAGCAGGTATTATCACCGATTCCCAATTTGGTGCAGCTCGCATTAAAAACATTAACGTTTCCAATTTGCACCACCTTTTGGAATCCGGCATTATCCCCGTTGTTTGCGGTTTCCAAGGTGTGACCGAAGACAACCATAAATTTACTACTCTCGGTCGTGGTGGCAGTGACACTACTGCTGCTGCTTTGGGTGCAGCTCTCCATGCAGATTTTGTAGAAATCTACACTGACGTTGACGGCATTATGACTGCTGACCCGCGCGTAGTAGAAAAAGCTACTATCTTGCAACAAATTTCCTATGCAGAAGTTTGTCAAATGGCACACAACGGTGCAAAAGTTATTCACCCGCGCGCAGTAGAAATCGCAATGAGCAGCAATGTTCCCTTGATTGTTAAATCTACTTTCAGTGAAGCTCCTGGTACCATCATTACCAACGAACGTTCTGCTGGTGCTTTGGGTAGTGACGTGGCAATTAGCGACAATATGGCAAGTGGCGTAGCAAGCTTGAGCGACTTGGCTCAATTCCGCATTACTCTTAATCCGGAAGATATGTCCGCCGGTAGAAAATTGTTCGAAGATTTGGCTGCAGCAGGTATTTCTGTTGGCAGTTTGAACTTGTCTGAAAAAGAAGCTATGTTTGCAGTATTCAGTGCTGACGTTAATCGTACTTGCGAAGTTCTTGACAATACTGAATTTAAATATGTTCTTAATACCGATTGCGGTAAAGTTACTGTTGTTGGTAACGCAATGCGTGGTGTTCCCGGCGTTATGGCAACCTTTGTTGCAGCGTTGGCTGGCAAAAAAATTGGTATCTTGCAAACTATGGACAGCGATACCACCATTTCCGCTATCATCAAAGAGGAACACCTTAATGACGCTGTGAAAGCTTTACATGAGGCGTTTAAGTTGTAATTTTAAAAATTAAACTTTTCAGAAGTGCTGGATAACGAGGCGGAGCAAAATTATGTAGCGAAGGCGTACTAATGGTACGTCGAGCAAGTAATTTTGTGACAACAAAGTTAGACAGTGCTTCTGGAAAGTTAGCTCGAGATAGGAGAGATACATTATGGCTGAAGCATATTTTGGTAGATTACTAACAGCAATGGTTACCCCGTTTAATGAAGACGGCAGTGTAAATTGTGAAGCAGCTGCTGATTTTGCTGAATGGTTATTGGCAAATGGCAGTGATGGTCTAGTTGTAGAAGGTTCCACCGGTGAAGCTGCAACTATGTTCATGGACGAAAAAATTGCAGTGCTCAAAGCAGTAGTTGAACGTGTAAACGGTCGTGCTCCTGTAATTGTAGGCGCAGGTACAAACTGCACTGCAAGCACTATTGAATTGATTAATGCAGTAGAAGCTTGTGGCGTTGATGGTTTGCTGGTTGTTGGCCCGTACTACAACAAACCGACTCAAGAAGGTTACTATCAACATTTTGCAGCAGTGGCAAAATCTACTACTCTGCCCATTATCGTATATAATGTTCCCGGTCGTACCGGTTCCAACATCGAACCGAAAACCATTGCTCGTTTGGCAGCAGAATTTCCCAACATCGTTGCAGTTAAAGAAGCTGCAGGCAATGTAGCGCAAACTGCAGAACTTTTCCGCGTACTTCCTGAAAACGTTACCATTTACAGCGGTGATGACGGTCTTGTTCTTCCGTTCATGTCCGTTGGCGCTCGTGGCGTAATCTCCGTATTGGGTAACATTGGTGGTCAAATGCTTCAAGACGTAATGCGTCTTTACAGCGAAGGTAAAGTTGCAGAAGCTGCTGAATTGAACAAAAAACTTGTTCCTTTGGCAAGCTCCTTGTTCATCGAAAGCAATCCCATTCCTGTAAAATATGCAGTAACTAAAGTTACCGGTATCAATGCAGGTGCTCCGCGCTTGCCGCTTACTCCTATTAGTGAAGCAGGTAAAGCAAAATTGGACGCTGTGCTCGCTGAATACAACCTTATCTAAGAATTTTAAATAAAATATTACTCCCTCCGTCATCGCTTTGCGATGCCACCTCCCTCAAAGATGGAGGCTTCTCCTAAACATGATTTAAGAGCAGGCTCCCTGGTGAGGGAGCTGGCAACGAGCTAGCGAGTTGACTGAGGGAGTTTCGTTTTATTTGTAGTTGCAGGAATTTTAGAATGGACACCGAATTTAAATAAGTATAAAAGAATTTGGGAGGAGTGTCTGACTTGCTAAAAAGATTTTTATGCTTGTGCCTGCTTTGCTTGTGCTTTGTTGCATTGCCGGTAAATGCAGCAGGTATTACAAATTTCAGCAAGCTGGTTACTGCTGATTACTGGATAGAAAATAACCCTGAGGGGGATACAGTTATCTTAGGGGACAAGGGAATTGAAAGATTCAATGCAGAAATCCGTAAGGTTTCGCCAACTGTTGTAGACTTAGAAAATTATCCTACTACGATTAAAAAGCGTGCCTTAAAAATGAAGCTCAATAATTTTGAAGTTTTGGATGAAGATTTGTATTTGCGTGGCAACAGGGTTAGCGAAAATTACAAAGGTATTTTGCGTAAACTTGTTAATGCTGCAGCTATTACTGATGATGTGCAAGTTAGATATGCCGTTGTGGTAAGACGTAGTAATTTGCGCAACTTACCTACAGGTGAAGGCTTATTCTATTTTGCGGCAGATAAAGATTTTGATGCCTTACAAGAAACTGCTTTAGACCCTTGTGATCCGGTGGTAGTTCTTCATACTAGCGATAACGGGCAATTTCATTATGTGCAAACTATAAATTACAGTGGTTGGGTAAGCACCTATGATATTGCTTTTACTGACAGAGAAACTTGGCTTAAATATGTTGCTCCCGAAAAGTTTGTGGTTGTCGTTGGTAAGAGCGTTAAGCTGAAAACTTGGGAAGAAACCGTGGAATACCAACAAGGTAGCCGTATTCCCTTGAGTAGCGTAGATGAAAAGGCTTACGTTTTGTACGTTGCTGGTCGTGATAAGAACGGCAATCTCGACAAGGTGAAAGTTAAAATTGCTAAGAATGCAGCTTTGAACGAAGGTTACTTACCTTATACTTCCAACAATATTTTGCGTTCTGCCTTTAAGTTTTATGGCGAACAATACGGTTGGGGCGGCTTGAAAAATAGCGTCGATTGCTCCAGTTTAATGTATAATGCTTATCGTACGGTGGGAATTTATTTGCCTCGTAATGCTGACGAACAAGAAGCAAGTGCAGGCTTGCATATTGAACTTAGTAAAATGGATGATGCAACCAAATTGGTAACTATCCAAGATTTAATTCCGGGTACTGGCTTATATATGGATAATCATTGTATGATGTATTTAGGTAAGTCCAATGGAGTTCCTTTCGTATTGCACGCATTGGGTAGCTATTATAGTGAAGGTAAAACCGTGCGTATTATGCGCATTGTTGTCAGCGATTTAACTTTGAATCGTCATAGCGGTAACTCTATGCTTACTGATTTAACAAGAGCAATTGAATTTAAATAAAGGAGTTTTAGTTTTATGATAAACAATATTGAATGTGCTGTAGTTGAACATAACGCAGCGCCTTATATAGAAGTTGAAAGCATCGTTTTGATGTTGTGCAAGGAATGTGCGGCGGGTGTTTCTAAAATTAACTTGCCGGAAAGCTTGGAATCAGCAGTTAACGCTTTGCTTGCCAAATATCCTGATTTCCACGAAGTTGAAGCTGTAAATACCGTCGCTTTGATGAATGATGGTAAACTGTTGCAAGTTACTGTTGTTGGTTGTGGAGAAGGTAAGGAATGTACTCCAGCTAACTTCCGTAAAGCAGCAGGTGCTGCCGTTCGTGCTATTCAAAAACAAAAGTCTACTACTGCCATCGTAGCAGTGCCTTTACTCTTAAAAGCTACCAGAGCCCACTACCTGCAAGCCATTGCCGAAGGCTTGTACCTTGGTGCGTATAAATTTACCGAATGTAAAGGCGAAACCAAGCCTGCAACTGAATGTAAGCTGCAAATTACCAGTGCAGTGGAAAACGGCGAAGCTGTACTTGCGCAAGCAGAAGCTATTGCTCAAGGTGTAACCTTAACTCGTAATTTGGTAAATCGCCCCGGTAACTGGGTGAACCCTGTCGTAATGACAGAAGAAGCTCAAAAAGTAGCAGAAGCTTTCAATTTGGAAATTGAGGTTCTGGATGAAAAAGCTATGGCTGAAAAAGGTATGAACGCTATCCTTGCCGTTGGTCAAGGTAGCAAGAACCCGCCCAGAATGATTACTCTTAAATATAATGGAGCAGGCGACGATCCTTACACCGCTTTTGTTGGCAAAGGTATTACCTTTGACAGTGGCGGTATCTCCATTAAACCCGGTGAAAACATGGGCGAAATGAAGGACGATATGGCAGGTGCAGGTGCTGTACTTGGTGCGATGCAAGCTATCGCACAAATGAAGCTGCCTTGCAATATTATTGCCATTCTTTCCTGCGCAGAAAATATGCCCGGTGGCAATGCTCAACGCCCCGGTGACGTAGTGAAGGCTGCTAATGGTAAAACTATTGAAGTTGTGAATACTGATGCTGAAGGCAGAATGGTTCTGGCTGATGCAGTTTGGTATGCTTGCGAACAAGGTGCTAAACGCGTTATTGACATTGCAACTTTGACCGGTGCGGTAATTATTGCTCTTGGTAACGAAACCAGTGGTATCATTACCAATACTGACGAACTTGCAGAAGCTATTAAAGCAGCAGGCAAAAAAGCAGGGGAAGCCTTCTGGCAACTTCCTTCCTTGCCGGAATGTAAGGAAGCAATCAAAAGCGATGTTGCTGATTTGCTCAACAGTGCAGGTCGCGCAGGTGGTTGTATCACCGGTGGTCTCTTCGTTGGCGAATTTGTAAAAGAAGGCGTGGAATGGGCACACCTTGATATTGGTGGCACTTCCACTGCGACTAAAACTTCTGGCTTTAAAGTGCAAGGCGGTACCGGTTTTGGTACCATGACCTTGATTAAATACGCAGGTACTTTATAATGTTAGTCGATTTACACACTCATAGTACATTTTCAGATGGACGCTACACACCAACTCAACTGGTGGAAGAAGCTGCAGCAAAAGGTATTGTTACTCTTGCTCTTGCTGACCATGATTCTTGGAATGGGGTAGAGGAAGCTAAGCAAGCAGCAGAAGCATTGGGGAATACTGTGCGTATTATTCCTGCTGTAGAGTTAGGCGCTCAGTATGGGGAAGAAAGCGTGCATATTTTGGCATATTATGTTGATATGAACAACGCTCCCTTGCTTGCCAAGATGAACGAAATGCGACACGCTCGCGAGTTTCGTTTGCTGAAAATGCTTGAAAAGCTCCACGCTTTAGGCTATGAGATTGAAGTTGAAGCTTGCGACCCTAAAAATAGGGCTGTAGGCAGACCTCACGTTGCCAAAGCTTTGGTGGCGAAAGGTTACTTTAATACTGTGCAAGAAGTTTTTGATGCGCTCCTGCGTCGTGGAGGACCTGCTTACGTTCCGCAACCTAAGCTTTCTCCTGAAGAAGCAGTGGACTTGGTACATAAGGCAGGTGGCATTGCTGTACTTGCTCATCCCAGTGAATTAAGCGACAGTGCATTGCCTGAGAAGCTTCTGGAAATGTATGCTTTTGATGGAATCGAAGTGTATCATCCCAGTGCTGATGAAGCAGAGCAAAATAAATGGCTTGCACTTGCTAAGAAGCATAACTTGCTTGTGAGCGGTGGCAGTGATTTTCATGGCATTCCAGATAGATTTCCTACAGAGCTGGGAATTTTTGAAGTGCACTGGCAAAATGTAGCAGGTGTGATACAATATAAAGAAAAGTAAATAAAAAGAAAGGCAGGCAGGTCGTTGTGGAAGTAATTGCCTTTGTTGGCCCTAGCGGTACGGGCAAAAGCCACCGCGCCATTGGGGTTGCCTTTGATAATAAATGCGATGCCATCATTGACGATGGTCTCTTAATTAAAGGTACAAGAATTTTAGCAGGTACATCTGCTAAAAATGAAGAAAACAGAATACAAGCAGTTAAGCGTGCAATCTTTACTGATGACGAGCACGCCAGAGTAGTGCGTGAAGCTTTAGGCAAGAACAATATTCGTCGCCTGTTAATCATTGCTACTTCTGACAATATGATTAACAAAATTTGCAAGCGTCTGAATTTGGAAGGACCTGCAAAAACGGTTTATATTCATCAGATTGCCAGCAAGAAGGAAATCAAGAAAGCGCGTCATTCTCGTCTGCAAGAGGGCAAGCATATTGTTCCTGTTCCTTCCGTAGAACTTAAACCGCATTTTACCGGTTACTTTGCGGATTTGCCCTACAATATTTTCTCCAAGCAACGCAAGGAGAAAAAAGATGCAGACCGTTCCATTGTACGTCCTGCTTTTAGTTTTTATGGCAAGCTTTTGATAGCGGATACTGCTATTGAAAGCATTATTGAGATTATTGCCAATAAGATGCTAGGCGTGGATAAGGTAACTGATGTCAAGATTCGTCGTCGTACAGATAGTAAAGGTATTACCATTTCTTTAGAAGTCATTCTTTTCTACGGCGTGCAAATTTTTACCATTACTCGTCAGCTCCAAGCTAAGATTAAGGAGAAGGTAGAGTATATGACTGCGATGCAAGTTAAGAACGTGAATGTTTCCATCAGAAGCTTATCTGTGAAAAAAGAAAAAGTGTTATAAAAATTAAAAGCTCCCTCAAATGAGGGAGCTTTTTGTATGTTCTACATTTTCTTATTCAGGAATTCTCAAAACTGCACCAGTTGCAGCGGAGGTTACGAGAGCTGCGTAACGAGCCAGGTAACCGGATTTTACTTTCGGGGGCGGGCAAACCCAATTTGCTCTACGTTCAGCAAGTTCTTCTTCAGAAAGCTTCACGTTCAAGGAGCGGTTGGGAATATCGATTTCGATGATGTCGCCATTTTGGATGAGAGCAATGTTGCCGCCTTCGCGTGCTTCCGGAGAAATGTGACCAATGCAAGCGCCACGAGTTGCACCAGAGAAGCGACCGTCAGTGAGGAGAGCAACGTCTTTATCCAAGCCCATGCCTGCCAATACGGAGGTGGGGTTGAGCATTTCGCGCATACCAGGACCACCTTTGGGGCCTTCGTAACGGATAACAACAACGTCACCTTTTTCGATTTGTTTGCCGCAGATTGCAGCGATTGCTTCGTCTTCGGAGTCGAATACTTTAGCAGGGCCGCTATGTTTGAGCATTTCTTCTGCTACAGCACTTTCTTTAACTACGCTGCATTCAGGAGCGATGTTACCGGTGAGAACTGCGATACCACCAGTTTTGCGATAGGGATCTTCAACAGTATGGATAACGTCAGGACGGGTGATGCGAGCTTTTTCAATGGTTTCACCAATAGTTTTGTCGCAAACGGTGATGCATTCTTTATTGATGAGATTGAGTTTATCAAGTTCGTGCATTACTGCGCTGATACCGCCAGCTTCGTTCAAGTCGATGATGTGGTGGCTACCACCGGGGCTCAGTTTGGTAAGGTACGGAGTTTTCTTGGAGATTACGTCGAAACGGGACAAGGGAAGTTCGATGCCAGCTTCGTGTGCAATTGCGGGTAAGTGGAGTGCGGTGTTGGAGCTACCGCCAATTGCCATGTCTACTGTGATTGCATTGTCAAATGCTGCAGCAGTCATAATGTCGCGAGGACGGATATCTTTTTCTACCAAGTTCATGATTGCCATACCTGCGTGTTTAGCAAGTGCAATGCGTTGACCGTTGTAAGCTGCAGGGATAGTACCGTTGCCGGGGAGACCCATACCCAAAACTTCGGTTAAGCAGTTCATGGTATTAGCAGTGAAGAGACCGGAGCAGCTACCGCAACCGGGGCAAGCACAATGTTCGATTTCGCTAAGTTCTGCAGAGCAGATTTGACCTGATTCGAAACGACCAGCAGCTTCAAATACGGTGGATACGCTGATGTCTTTGCCATTCATACGACCGGGAAGCATGGGGCCGCCACTTACAACAACAGCAGGAATGTTCAAACGAGCAGCTGCCATGAGCATACCGGGAACAATTTTATCGCAGTTGGGGATGAGTACCAAACCGTCAAATGCGTGACCGTTAGCAACAGCTTCAACGCTATCTGCTACCAGTTCACGGCTTGCCAAAGGATATTTCATACCATCGTGACCCATTGCGATACCGTCGCAAATGCCGATAGCCGGGAATTCGATAGGAGTGCCACCTGCTTCCAAGATGCCGTATTTAACAGCTTGAGCAATGGTGTCCAAATGCATATGACCGGGGATGATTTCGTTAGCTGCACAGCAAACACCAATCAACGGTTTTTTCAATTCTTCTTCAGTATAACCCATCGCATAAAACAGGGAGCGATGAGCTGCGCGGGTAGAACCTTTTTTAACTTCAAGACTACGCATATTTAAAACCTCTTTCTGTAAAAATGTTAAGTTCAAATCTTAATACAAGACATACAAAAATTTTACTTCCTTTTAATAGGCTTGTCAATTTTGCCAGAAGTTATAATACTGTATACAAGCAAAGTATAAAGAATTTAACATATCTGCAAAAATAATGTGTGCGTTCATAAAATTTTCACTGCAATTTATAGAGATTTAGTATATAATATAAACAAAAATAAATTTTTACGAGGTGGATATAATGAAAACTAAAATTACTGAACTTTTAGGCATCAAATACCCCATTATTCAAGGTGGCATGGCTTGGACTTCTGAAGCTTGCTTGGCTTCCGCAGTTTCCAATGCTGGCGGCGCAGGCATTATCGCTTGCGGTGGTCGCAGCGCAGAATGGGTACGCGAAGATATCCGTAAAGCAAAAACTTTGACTGATAAACCGTTCGGCGTAAACGTTATGCTCATGGCTCCCAACGTTGATGAAATCGTTGACGTTATCTGCGAAGAAAAACCTGCTTTCGTTACCTTGGGCGCAGGCAACCCCGTTCCCTTCATCAAAAAATTCCAAGACGCTGGTATCAAAGTTATTCCCGTTGTTCCCAACGTAAAACTTGCTCAACGTATTGCTGCTGCTGGTGCTGACGCAATGGTAATCGAAGGTATGGAAGCTGGCGGTCACATTGGTAAACAAACCACTATGGCATTGATGGAAAACGTACTGCCTAACGTAAAAGATGTTCCCATCCTCGTAGCAGGCGGTATCAGTGATGGTCGTGCTATTGCTGCTGCTCTCCTTATGGGTGCAGAAGGTGTACAAATGGGTAGCCGTTTCATTCTTACCAACGAATGCATTGCTCACCCTGCTGCTAAAGAAGCAATCATGAAAGCAGTTGATACTGATAGCGTAACTACCGGTTACAGCCGTAACCATGGTGTTCGTTGCTTGCAAAACGCTTTCACCAAAAAATATACTGAAATGGAAGTTAGCGGTGTTCCCACTGAAGAATTGATGGCAGTAGGCGCTGGCACTAACAAACGCGGTATTCTCGAAGGCGATATCGAAAACGGTACCGTAATGGTTGGCCAAAGCTTGAACGTTTTGAACGAAGTTATGAGCTGCCAAGAAGTTATAGACAAATTGGTAGCAGAAGCTAAAGCTGCTATCGAACGCGTTAAATCCATTGAGTTCTAAGATGGAAGCACGTGAATTTAAGGAAAGAGATTTGGTTCGCCATTTTAAACGTGAATTGGTAGATCAAACTACTTTAGAATACCTTTACAAAATTATTACCTTTGCTACTCATACGGAAACTGGCGAAAAGCTGGTAATCTACCAAGCTTTGTACGCTCCTTATAAAATCTGCGCTCGTCCTTACGATATGTTCGTAAGCGAAGTGGATAGAGAAAAGTATCCTGATATCAAGCAAAAGTATAGATTTGAAGTGGTTGAGTGATAATTGAATATTATTGAAGTGAAGAGTTCTCTCGAAGTATCGGGGGAACTCCTTTGTTTTGGGACAGTTCATCAAAATTTATTGCTTTCTTGCAACAGGAACTTCGCGACGCTCCTTTTAGTGGAAAATATTGCTAAGCAAACAACTCGCTTCGCTCAGACAATTTTGCTCTTAGCAATATTTTCCTAATCTTGTGTCGCTGCTGCGTTCCAATCGTTGCTTTGAAAGCAAATAAATTTTGTTCAAAGAAGTATACAATTTAAAAGATGTCCAGTACGGTTGACAGATTGCTTTTTTTTTTAGTACAATGTAGCCAAGATAGGCAGATGCTTGTCTAAATTATGAAAAGTAATTTAAAGGAAGAAGGCGTAATTATATGTCTAAAAAAATGTTGAAACGCAGTTTGGCACTTGGTGCCTTGATGGCGTTTGTGATTACTGGTAGTGCCATGGCGGCGAACATTACCAATCAAACTCAAGCCGATGAGATTGGCGAAACTACTACTAATTTTGCTATTGATGGGGCAATTACTGCAACTGAAACCAATATCGAGATTAGCGGTAATCGAGAGAAAACTGTTTTGACGGTTAATGGTGGCGAGATTGTTGGATATGATGCAAAGGGCAATAAAGTCTCCAGTGTTATAGGTATAGGTGGTGATTTCAGGGATACAACAAACGAATCAGTAACAATTAGAAATATTAAAGAGCTGAAAGTTAATAGTAGTTATATTGGTTTATCTGCAGGTTCTGACGTTAATACTGGTTTTGTTAATTTGAATACACCAGTAGGTAAGGTTTATATTGATAAAACTGTTGGTCTAACAGTAATAAAAAGTGCGTCTAATGGTGTTTATGCTGGTGGTAATAATGGACTTGTGCAGATTGAAAGTGAAGAATTATTGATAGATAGCAATATTGGCGTGCAATGTAATGCAGGAGCAACAATCAATTTAGGAACCGAAAAAAATCATATTGAAAGACTTTCGATAGAAAGTGATACTTGTGGTCTATATAGTTCAGGGGGATCCAAGATAAATGTTTTTGCTGATACCATTAATTTGAAAGCGGATGAGTACGGTATATATCCTAGAAATGGAACTATAAACATAGGTTCTGCTGAAAATATGGTTGGAAGTGTTAATATTGAAACTAATGGTTCTGCTGCTACTATTTATTTTAAAAATTATAATGGTACTGCAGGAATTTATGGTAATTCAGTCAACTTGATAAACCATAAAGATAATCAAAATGCTATTTGGGCATATAGTACCAGTAATACGACAATTGTTGGTAAAGAAAAACTTTATATAAAAGGTAATATTACCGGTCAGGCAACAACACCTAAGATAGACATTAATACTAATGTTGATGATGCTTTAGTAAAAATAGAAGGTGATATTTTCCTAAAAACTAATACTGCTGGCAATAACAATGGATATGTAAATATTACCCTAGGTAAAGAAGGTTCTTATTTGAAAGGTAAGGTTTCGCAAGATGCCAAAGCAAGTGGTGATGTTACCTTAACTATGAATAAAGGAACAATGTGGGATGTTACAGGGGAAAGTACTATTGGTAAAGTAGTTGGCGACAGTGCAATTGTTAGAGTAAATAGTGCTGCAGAAAATCATGTAGTTGTCGCAGATGGTAATGATGCAAAGAACTTTGCTTTTTTAGGAAGCAGAGAAGTAACTGACCAATTGGATGCTGCTAATCCTGAAGAAAGCATAAAGAAAGTAGAAAAGATTGTTAATGGTATTAAATTTGCCAGCTATAATTTTGAAGAAGGTAGCGCTCTTGGTGAAATCGTTGCTTATGAAGAAGATGGTGTATGGAAGTTTAATGAACGCACCAATGTAACCAATACTAACATCAGTGACGTAGCTGCTTTTGGTTTGATGGCTTGGCGTTCTGAAATGAATGATATGAACAAACGCCTTGGTGAATTGCGTAATGCTAATGGTGAACATGGTGTTTGGGTTCGTATGGTTCGTGGTGAAAGCGAATACGAAGCTGTTAAAAATCAATACAACACTTACCAATTAGGTTACGATGAAAAACTTAGCGTTGATAAATCTTGGACTGTTGGTATGGCACTTTCTTATACTGATGCAGAAAGCAGTTTCAATGGTGGCAATGGAGAAAACAAACACAAAGGTTTAGCTATTTACGGTAGCAAGTTGAATGATGATGGTAGCTTCATTGATTTGATTGCAAAATATGCTCGTATGGAACACGATATAGAAGTTGGCACTGAAAAAGGTGACTACGCGGCAAATGGTTACAGTGTAAGTGCGGAATATGGTAAACGTTTCCAACAAGGCAATGGTGTTTGGATTGAACCGCAAGTAGAATTGACTTATGGTCAAGTTGGTAGTGCTGATTATATGATTGGCAAAAACAGAGCTGTTACTCACGAAGGTATGGAAAGTTTAGTTGGTCGTGTTGGTTTTAGCTTGGGCAAAGATATTAGTAAAGGTAATGTTTATGCTCGTGCTTCTTACCTCTATGATTTTGAAGGTGAAACTGAAGCTTCTTATACTGATGCAATTGGTAATAGAAGATACATCAATGATGACCTCGGTGGAGGCTGGTGGGAAGTTGGCGTAGGTGCTAACATCAACTTGTCCAAAGCAACCTATATCTATGCTGATGTAGAAAAAACTTTTGGTGGAGAAGTTGACACCAACTGGCAATGGAACTTGGGTGTACGCTACAGCTTCTAATTTCATAAAGTAAAAAATTAAGAGCAAGGTGTCAAAAGCACCTTGCTCTTTGTTATGCTATATTATATAATTTATTTAGAAAAAGACGGCGCTACCGATAGACGGCTTAGCCCGGATTATAATGGTTCAGAACGACCGCTAGTTTTCCACGCTATGGCGGTCGTTACTGTTTTTTAGAAAGGTCTTTGCCTATCGTATAGCCAAGAGCAAAAGTACCTACTCCTAAGCTAAGAATAGCAAGGAATAATTCCAAAGTCATTGGCATCCCTCCTACAAAAGATTTCCAAAGGATTTCTATGTTATCGGAGGGTCACAGTCCCTCCGTAGAGGGCTAAACCGCCTACCGTTCATGGTAGCACCTTGTGTATATTTTACCAAACGCAATAATAAAATTCAAACAAAAGTTCTAAAGAAGTTCATAAAAAATAAGAACCGCGTTTGCGGTTCTTATTTTTTTATGCTTATTAACTTGTTTGTCTTATGCTTCCAAACCTTTAATGAAGTCAGCTGCGAGGAGCACGCCTTTTTCAGTAGTAGGAGCGCATTTGTCATGGGGTTCAGTGGGTTGGAATTTACCACCGCGGATATCATAGCATTTTTGAGAGCCATAAGCTTCTTCAAATTTAGCTGCGAAGTCTTTAGTTACTTCGTTCAGTTTAGGTCTGTCCCATCCTTTAGCAGCACCGTAGATGCCAAGGAACATCAACGCGCCTTTGTACAAACCACATTGCATACGGTAGTCGCGGTGTTCCATGATACCGTTCAATGCATCCAGAACTTGTTGGTCAAGGGGAAGTTTGAACAGTTCGCTCATGCAGTAGAGCATAGTCATACCGCAGCTAAAAGTTTTGCCCATGAAAAGTTCGTCGCTACGTTTTTTCAAAAATTCAATTTCTTCAGCAGTCAAATAATTTGCCATTGGTCTCACTCCAATTCAATAGTTTCGCCGGGTTTAACAATCAGCACTTTGCTAGCGGTGTTTGCTTCAACATCAGCTTTATATGCTTCAACATCTTGTGCGATAGGCGGCCAAGTGTTGTAGTGAACAGGGATAACGTATTTTGCAGCAAGGAATTTAGCTGCAATAGCTGCGTCTTTAGGATCCATGGTGAAGTTGCCACCGATAGGGAGAATAGCGTAATCAAAAGCATCCAATTGGGGAAGCAATTGCATATCGCCAAAGAGAGCAGTGTCGCCGGCAAAGTAGAATTTGGTATCGTAGAAATCAACTACAAAACCGCAAGCGTGGCCGCCGGGAATACCGCTACCGTGGAAAGCAAGGGTGAGGCGAACTTTGCCGAAGGGGAATTTATAAGTGCCGCCCAAGTGCATTGCATGAGCTTTGCAACCGTTTTCTTCTGCCAAGTAGCAGATTTCTGCGGTGGAGATGATGGTTGCATCGTTAGCTTTAGCAATTTCAAATGCGCTACCAATGTGGTCAAAATGAGCATGGCTTACAAAGATATAATCTACTTTGATATCTTTAGCTTCGATGCCTTCCGGATTGCCGTCAAGGAACGGGTCAAAGATAATGGTAGAATTATTTTTTTCGATGGTAAAGCAGGCGTGGTTAATAAAATGATATTTAGCAGTCATCAAAATCACTCCTTAAAATTATTTACAAATCTATTATACATTATATTGGAGCATTTTCGTAGATTTTCTTCTAAAACTTTGCACTTCTCATAAAAATAGGGTACAATTTATTCTGTACCACTATTTGTTTTAGGAGATACAGATGAAATTTTTAAAGTTTCCTGCAGTATTGGCAGTTGCTAGCTGCTTTTTTATAAACTCCATAGCGAACGCTACTGTTAAAGACGAGAGTGAGCTTATTGATGCAAAGCCTCGTGTCAAAGTAGAAAAGAAGGTTTCAAAACCAGAAGCTCTTGCTAAAAATGAAAAGAAGCTTTCTAAATCTAAAGTAGATGATAAAGCTAAAAAAGTTAAGCTTAAGATTGAAGAAAAGCAACCTAAAAATAAACAAGTTCCTCTAAAAGTGGAAGCGAAACTTGAAACCCAAAAGGCTCAGGAAAAAGTGAAGCCCGTAAAAAAAGAGTACTTCCGTGGAATGGAACTGCCTGCTAATTATAAAAGCATTTCCATTTTTGGCAATAGCGTTGCCACCAAGGGACAAGCTGTTAATTTGATTAAAGCTAATGGCAATGAAGTAAAGCTCGATTGTAGTATAGAAGATATTGTTAATCTGTACTGGGTAGAAGCTGAACGTGAGGGTGTACGTCCTGATATTGCTCTTGCACAAGCTCTCGTGGAAACCGGTTACTTTGGTTACGGCGGTACGGTGAAGCCTAAACAAAATAATTTCTGTGGGTTAGGTACTACCGGCAAAAAAGTTAAAGGTGCTAAATTCAAGTCTCCGGAAATTGGCGTGCGTGCTCACATCCAACATTTGCTCGCTTATTCTGTATTGAAGAAGCCATCTACAAATATTGTTGACCCTCGCTACGATTTGGCTCATGCAATTCGCAAAGAGCGTGGCTTTATCGATAAATGGTCTGGTTTGCAAGGTACTTGGGCAATGGGTTCCCAATATTGCGAAAAGATTATGGTAATTTATCAGGCGATGCTTGGTATGGAAATGAGCGAAGCTGAGAAAAAAGAATTGCTTGCAAAACAAAAGCTTGCTCAAGAACAGCACGAAGCTAGGCTGAAAAAGGATAAAAAATATCGCAAGCAATTTGAGCAAGAAGCTAAAGAGCGAGAGAAAGCTCGTAAGCAAGCTGAAAAAGAAGCGAAGAAAGCAAAGAAGTCTAAAGATAAATAATTTATGAGGTGATAGATATGCATATCGTTTTGTTTGAACCTGAAATCCCCGGTAACACTGGTAACATTGCACGCCTTTGTGCAGCAACTGGTTGTCATTTGCATTTGGTACGTCCTTTGGGATTTTCTGTAGAAGATAAATATTTGAAACGTGCTGGCTTGGACTATTGGTACTTGGTAGATATTCATTATTATGACAGCATTCACGAAGTTCTGGAAAAATTCAAAGACAATCCTAAATATTTACTGACTACTAAAGGTCATAAATCTTATAGCGATGTGCAATATGCTCCCGATAGCGTATTGATTTTTGGTAAAGAAACTGCAGGTTTACCTGACTGGATGCACGAAGAATATGCAGAAGGTTGCGTACGCATCCCGATGATTAGCGAAGCGCGTTCCTTGAACTTGTCCAATGCTGTAGCAATCGTAGCTTATGAAGCATTGCGTCAACAAGAAAATTTTGCAGGCTTAACTGTTTAAAAGAGGTACATTATGATTATTATTAAAGAGTTTGATTTTGACGCAGCGCATTATCTGCCTGCTTACAATGGTAAGTGCGAGCATTTGCACGGTCATACCTATAAATTAGTAGTAAAAGTGGAAGGCATACCTGACCACGAAGGTATGGTTATAGATTTCATTAAACTGAAAAACTTGGTTAAGGACGAAGTGTTGGTGCATCTTGACCACGCTTGCTTGAATGATGTGCTGCCCGTTCCTTCTGCAGAAAATATTTCTGTTTGGGTGTGGAACAAATTGGAAGCACTTTTAAAAACTGACCGTTACCATTTATATGAAGTAGAAGTTTGGGAAACACGTACCAGCGGTTGCGTGTATAGAGGTGACTAATGAAGGACGTACAAGGTGAAAAAGATTTACGTTGCGTGCCTTTAAAACACGTTGGTATTAAAGATTTGCGTTGGCCTATTGAACTGCGTGATAAGACCAAGGGTACTCAACACACTGTTGCAAAAGTTACTTTGGCAGTTGATTTGCCCCACGATATGCGCGGTACTCATATGAGCCGTTTTGTAGAATGTTTGCAAACCTTGGGGCCTGTTGGCTTGCATGAAGTTGAGGATATCCTCGATACTTTGAAAGAACGCTTGCAAGCTGAAAAGGCTTTCCTGCAATTGGAGTTCCCGTATTTTATTACCAAGGCTGCTCCTGTTAGCGGACAAACTGCGCCCATGGATATTGACTGTATTTATAAAGCAGAAAAAGGCGAAGAATTTAAACTTAATATTTGTGCAGTGATTCCGGTGCAAACTTTGTGCCCTTGCTCTAAAGAAATCAGTGCTTATGGTGCTCATAACCAAAGAGCTTTTGCTAAAATTGAGATTGTTGCCAACGATATGGTTTGGCTGGAAGAACTTGTTGCCATTGCAGATGCAGGTGCAAGCTCTCCGGTGTTTGGCTTGTTAAAACGCCCTGACGAAAAATTCGTTACTGAAATGGCTTACGATAATCCTCGCTTTGTAGAAGATGCAGTGCGTGAAATTGCTCTGCGTTTGGAAGAAGATTCTCGCATTAGCTGGTATCGTTGTGAAGTTGAAAGTGTGGAAAGCATCCACAACCACAACGCTTTTGCTGTGGTAGAAAAAGGCTGGAAGTGAAAGCATGTTATTGAAAGTAAATAAGGAAATGCTTGCAGACGCCATGCAAAGCATTGGTGCTCACCAAGCAAGCTTACCTATTTTTGCCAATAAAAATCAAATATTGCCTTTTAAATTATTAGAAGTGCGTACTCCTGCGGCAAACATCATCAAACAAGAAATGCTTGCTGCCGGTGGTGATGCCGTTGTGCCTACAGGTTGCGTGTTGAACAAGGATAAGTATTCTGATGTACTGCTTCTTGGCACTAGTAAACACTACAATCTGCTTTTGAAGAAGCTGGAACTGATGCCTTACTTTGGTATGGATAAGGTAAAGGAAGAACTGGAAGCAGTGCTTTCTGAAAATAAACTACAAACAACTTTGGCAGATGGTAGAGTGCTGAATTATGACAAAATGCTCATTATGGGCATTATCAATATTACTCCCGATTCTTTTTATGCAGATTCCCGAACTGCCATTGAAGAAGTAGTTGCCAAAGCAGGACAAATGCTTGCTGAGGGCGCAGATATTTTGGATATTGGCGGCGAATCTACTCGTCCGGGAAGCGAAGCTGTGGAAGCGGAAGAAGAGCAGGCGAGGGTAGTTCCCGTTATCAAAGCTTTGCGTGCAGCTTACCCTAAAGCTGTAATTTCCATTGATACCTATCGTGCTAGTACAGCTCGTGCTGCCATCCAAGCAGGTGCAGATATTATTAACGATATCAGCGCTATGGAAGCAGATGTGGAAATGATAGACGTTGTTTGCGAAACTAAAGCTCCCATCGTGTTGATGCACATGCGTGGCACTCCTAAAGATATGCAAACCAACTGCGAATATAAAAATGTAGTAGAAGAAGTTGCCGTGTATCTTGCTAATCGTGCTAACTTATTGCGTGAACGTGGCGTTGGTGTTGATAAGATTATCCTTGATCCTGGCATTGGCTTTGCAAAAAATGCAGAACAAAATTTGAAGCTAATGCGTGACCTTAACGCATTGTCAAGCTTTGGTTACCCTGTGCTTTTAGCATCTTCTCGTAAATCTACCATTGGTAAAGTGCTTGGTGAACTTCCTGCGGAAGAACGTTTGGAAGGAACCATCGCTACAAGCTGCCAAGCTGTTTATGCAGGTGCAAATATGGTACGAGTTCATGACGTTAAGGGAAATTTGCGAGCAGTGCGTATGTTGGAGGCGATTTTATGTCCGAAGCATATGTAGCACTGGGAAGCAATCTTGGAGATAGGGAAGAAAACTTGCGAAACGCTCTTGTTCATTTGTCAGCAAATGATGTACATGTAGTGAAAGTATCTACCTTTATCGAAACAGAACCTTACGGTGTAACAGACCAACCCGGCTTTGTGAACGCAGTTTGCCAAGTTGAAACGAAGCTTGAACCTTTGGAACTGCTTCGCTTGCTACTTAGCATTGAGCAGGAAATGGGGAGAGTACGTTTACGTCGTTGGGGCGAGCGTAATATAGACTTAGATTTATTGTTGTACGAAGATGCGTGCATGGTAAGTGAAGAACTGACCTTGCCCCATCCCGATATGCAAAACAGGGACTTTGTACTATTGCCCCTTGCAGAAATTGCGGGAGAGGTAGTGCACCCAATTTTGAAAAAGACTATTAAACAATTGAAAGAAGAATTACTATGCAAATAAATAAAAGCGCTCTTTTAGAGCGCTTTAAATCTTACGTACAAATTGAAACCACTTCTGACGAAAAAGCTACTTGCTTTCCGTCCACCGCAAAACAGCTTGATTTAGCTCGTTACCTTGTAACTGAACTGGAAGCAATTGGTTTAAGTGAAGTGGAACTTACTGAACACGGCTACGTGCTTGCCACCTTGCCTGCCAATAGGTCAGAAGTTTTGCCTGTTATTGGACTTATTGCCCATATGGACACTAGCAGTGATGCAAGCGGTGCTAATGTACAAGTTCAGCTGCACCAAGGTTACGAAGGTAAGGATATTATTTTAAGCGAAGGCAATGTGCTGAGTTCGAAAGATTTTCCTGAACTTTTAAACTATGTTGGACAAGATATCATCACTTCTGACGGTACTACCTTGCTGGGTGCAGACGATAAAGCTGGCATTTGCGCTATAGTTTCTGCTTGTGAGTATTTGCTTGCTCATAATGAAGTGAAGCACGGTAAAGTGCGCATTTGCTTTACTCCGGACGAAGAAGTTGGTCGTGGTACTGAATACTTCCCGTTGGAAAGCTTTGGCGCTGATTTTGCTTATACCGTTGACGGTGGTGAACTTGGTGAATTAAACTATGAAACCTTTAACGCTTGCAATGCAACCATCGTATTTAATGGCGTTTCTGTTCACCCCGGTTTTGCTAAGGATAAAATGCGTAATGCGGTAACCATGGCGGCGGAATGGCAAATGGCTTTGCCTTCCTATGAACGTCCTGAATATACTGAAGGCTACCAAGGTTTTTATCATACCCTGCGTGTGAACGGTGGTACTGATTGTGTAGAAATTGACATGATTTTGCGTGACCACGATAAAGCTATTTTGGAAGAACGTAAACAATTTGTCTTGGCTTTGGCTGAAAAGATGAATGCTAAATACGGGGCAAATGCTGTGGTGTGCAAGATGCAAGACTGCTACAGTAATATGAAGGAATATATTATGCCCAAGTTCGAGGTGGTTGAGCGAGCGGAAAAGGCAATGGCTAAGGCGAATGTGATTCCTAAAATTATTCCTATTCGTGGCGGTACGGATGGTGCGCGCCTTTCTGAAATGGGTTTGCCCTGTCCTAACATCTTTACTGGTGGATACAATTTCCACGGAAGATTTGAGTACTTGCCGTTGCAATCGCTTATGAAATCTACTGAGGTTGTTATTAATTTAATAGAAGCTTGATAAGACAAAGGCTCCGCTTAATTGCGGAGCCTTATTTGTATGTTTCACTTAGAATTCACTTGGATTTCACAACATCGCGAAATAAAAACAAGAGATTTCTCTTTTTGATAGAAG
Organism: Phascolarctobacterium sp.; assembly: GCA_045123075.1. Classification (GTDB taxonomy): domain Bacteria; phylum Bacillota; class Negativicutes; order Acidaminococcales; family Acidaminococcaceae; genus JAHHUH01. The sequence goes on from JBGVIJ010000080.1 coordinate 52,038, forward strand.
CCTTATATGAAGCCATAATTGACAACTAATTATGGAAAAAGTAAAATTTAAGGAGAGATAAAAATGAACAGAGCTTTTATGTTTACCTCTTACTTTTTGAAAGAGTGGACGCGATTAGGATTTACCGATGAAGATCAAATCAGATTGGAAGAAATGATTAGAAACAATCCACAAATAGGGAATGTTATATCTGGCGCTGGTGGATTTAGAAAAGCGAGATTTGCTTTTGAAGGTAGAGGTAAGTCTGGTAGTGCAAGGGTTATTTATTTAGATATTGCTGAGATTGCACATGTTATATTTGTTGATGTCTACAAGAAAAGTGAACAGGCTAATCTACCGCAGGAAAAGATAGTAGCTTTAGCTAAAGTATCCAAGTTGTTGAAAGGGGAATAGCTATGGATGAGAAAAAATTTGCAGAGTTTTTAAAAGGCTTGGAAGAAGCTGTTGAATGGCAAAAAGGTAATATTAGAGCGCATACAAATTATGGTTACAAAACAAGACAAGAATGTGATGAACTTATAAAATTGGAAGAAGAAAAGGAAAAAGTTTCTGCAAAAGTTGCTATTTAAATAATACGCTTTACGTTATTATTAATTTAATAGAAGCTTGATAAGACAAAGGCTCCGATTGATTGCGGAGCCTTGTTTGTTTGATTTCTGAAGTTTATCAAGTCCTTTCGATTTCTAAATTTTAGAGAAGGCTCCCTCTTGAGGGAGCTGTCGCTTCAGCGACTGAGGGAGTTGGTGTTGTTCCGCGCGGTTGGTTTTGCACCTCTCACTATATGAGTTTACATGAGCAACCCCAAACGGCAGAAATTGCAAAAAAATATTTTTAAAAATTTTCTAAGCAACAAAAAGAAAAGCAACAGCCATCTAATTTTGACTGTTGCTAAAAATTTTTTCTGTATAAATCTGCCGTTTTGACTTTCTGAAGTAAACTCATATAGTGAGATTTTCTTTTTTGCTCTTTCTTTTGTTGGTTTTCTTTCTCGTTTTTTCTTTTGCCATGTTTATTCCTATTACCGTTTGACACTACTGTATATTAACAGTATAATAAAAGCAGAGAGATTCCTGATGTTTGGTACCGTCAGCTCTCTCCGCAGAATTAAAAATTCAGTTGAAGAAGAGGCTGCTACGACCGTGCGGCCTTATTCTTTTTTATAAGTTAATTACTTACATCCAAGAATAATGGTAGTAACGAGAATGCCAAAAGCAATCATCAAGGACAACGCTTCGTAAACAGTCATTGCTATCACCCCCTGTTAGGGAGGAACCGACTCATCAAAAATCTCTCTAGGTTAGATTATACTATAAAATTCTGAAAAATACAAAACTTTAAACAACAAGCCCCGCTCTGGAAAGGAGCGGGGCTTTTGCACTGCTAATCAAAAATAAAAAGCTATGGTAGAATAAAAATATTTAATTATACGTTTAAGTACAATGAATGGGGTATAAGGCATGAACGAAGAATTTATTGATAAGATGCTGAAAAAATTGGGAGAAACAGTGAGAATTTTACGTAACCGCAAGAAGCTAACTCAATGGGAGCTGGCACGACTTGCAGAACTTGACCGCTCTTATCTTCAGAAGGTGGAAAGTGGCAAAAACGTAAGCGTAGCAACGGTTTTGAGGATTTGTATTGCTTTGGATGTTGATGTAATATTTTTGTTTAAATTAGCTTGGGAAGTAACAAAAGATTTTCGTAAATCGAAAATCGTTGTAGTAACTTCAACCGTTCCGCAAGGAACGGACGCTCGCAAAGAACAGGCGAGCCATAGCGAAAGGCGGTGCAAGACAACGTCGAAAGTAGAGCTTATTCGTAGCAAGAGGTCTTGCGGGGGGGGACAAAGATGGTATAATAACGCTATCTTAATGAGAAATGTTCCTAAAAAGAGCTTGAGGCAAAATAGCATTTACGATGTTAAATAAAAATGATAGGAATATTCTAAATAAAAGAATTTAATATTTGAGGCAGGGAAGTTTGGTGAAATTCCAACACTGTACCGCAACTGTGATGAGAGCTGCTTTATCGTTAACCCTCGCAAGGGATAAAGTGGCGATGACCTAAGCCAGGGCGCTGCCGTTTCACATACCGTCCTCCTGCGTATTAT
>JBGVIJ010000081.1:0-26121 GCA_045123075.1 Phascolarctobacterium sp.
ATAATACGCAGGAGGACGGTATGTGAAACGGCAGCGCCCTGGCTTAGGTCATCGCCACTTTATCCCTTGCGAGGGTTAACGATAAAGCAGCTCTCATCACAGTTGCGGTACAGTGTTGGAATTTCACCAAACTTCCCTGCCAATTACACCTTAATATAGGTGTTTAACTATTATGAAATTATTATTAGTATATAATACTATTTTATATACAATATCTTTTAGAGATAATAAACTATATAGTAACTATATAGTCAAGTGATTTTCAGTAAAAATTTTACAATTTAACAGTTTTTAAACAAAAAAAAAAAAAAAATGTAACTGTAAGATTATATACAAAGCACTTTCGCTCCCGTATGGCACTCTCTGAAAAAATATCAAATGGCTTTCAATAACCAGATACTCAAAAAAAAAAGTAAAAGGAAGTATCCTTACAATACTTCCTTGTAATATTTTTATACAGTTTTATATTTACCATACAATCTATATATTATTTTCATATTCTGCTACCTTCCTGTAGAACGTAGTACTAGTCCATTCATACTTTTTCATTAGACTCTTTGCTGTACACTTCTTAGCCTTCCATTCTTTGTAATCATCTTCCCAAGTTTCTGGGAAAGGATATTTCTTTCTACCAAAATGTACTCCTCTTGCCTTAGCAGCTACTATACCTTCTTCTTGCCGTTTCCGAATATTCTCACGTTCCACCTGTGCTTGATAAGCCAGTACTTCTATAAGGATATTGTTAATAAGTTCCATTATCCCTTGCCCTGCTTCTCCATAGTCTGCCATGCTCGTTGGTAAGTCCAAAATCCTGACAATTACCTTCTTCTCTTTCAAGTCAGTAAGTAACCTCTTAATATCATTCTTGTTCCTCCCCAACCTATCAAGACTATGGATATAGAGAGTGTCGCCTTGTCTAATGTTGTATAATAAGCTTTCCAATCCAGGACGATTGGTATCCTTGCCAGACATCTTATCGACGATTATATCCCTCTCGTTAGGAACATATTTTTTCAAGCTATCAAGTTGACGATCCAAGTTTTGCTCTTTTGTAGAAACTCTTGCGTATCCGAAGATTTTATTATCCATTTTTATTGCACCTCCTAAAAAAATATTCACAATAAGTGCAACAAAACCTACTTCCGCCTAAAGTTGTATGCAACATTTGTAAAAAAAAGAAAAAGGGACACAGATATCATTCAAAATACCTATGTCCCAAAAGGTGTACTTTTTGGGACACCTTAACCATTACTCGTGTTGAAAAACAAAAACGAAGAAGATGCCATTAGCTTCTTCTTCGTTATATTTGCCACATATTTAATTATCGTACACTTCTCGTCTATGCCCAACTGACAAAGCAAGTATTACCAGCCTATCATCTTCAATATCACAAATCAGACGATAGTCACCAATCCTGTATCTCCATTGACCACTACGATTAGCAGTAAGCCCTTTGCCATGTTGTCGTGGATCTTCACAATCTACTAAATTCTTGATAATCCAGGACTTAATCATCTTCTGGGTGTACCTGTCAAGTTTCTTAAACTCTTTATCAAACCTAGAGGTTGTTTCCACGGAATACTTCATATGTCGAGTTCCTTCCACAATTCATCAATGGGACGGCTCTTCCTGCCACTTTTTACATATTCATCGTGTGCTTCACTTGCAACAACGAGGTCATACTCATCTTCAATTCTCTCAAACAGTGCCTTCTTGAAAGCTTCACCAAGAGACAAGGAATGAATCTTCGCATAGCTTTCAGCAAGCATTCTTTCTTCATTTGTTAATCTGATAGAAAAGCTCATAAGGTCATCTCCCTTCGTAGTACATTGTACTACCATTTTGTTTGTCTGTCAATTAACTTCATAGAAAACCCAAAGGTGTCGTTTGGAGCTACTCTCTAGACTACTGCCTATAGGTGATGTTTTCGACACCTGAGTTTCCCCTCAGAAAGAATAGAAGACCTAGTTGCCACTAGGGAAAACTTCTTCGCTTTTCCCAATACGAAAAAGTCATCCAAAAATAGACTTAAAAATACCTGTGATTGTCCCAAAAACAGCACCGGCAACACCACCAAGAATTTTTCCAGGAATGCCAAGAACTTTTCCACCGAATTCACTGGCTACCTCAATGTAATCAAAGACTACATCTACAAAGTCCTTTGTAGTTTCGCCACAATAATCATCTTCTTCGTCATCATACTCCCAATTTTCTTTTTGGGCATTTATTTTATCAGCCAATGCCAATCTCTTTTCACGAGGAATGATTTGGACAATTCTATGAAGCAGCTTAGTAAGATTATAAGGCTTGCATTGATCTTTCCCTTCTTCACTATAGCCTGCACAATAGCAAATGGGAGTAATATCTAATCCGGTTCCATCTTTAACTCGTGCTTGAACTGAAGCTGCTTTCTTCTTCAAGTATTGAGTCAATACTTCGTCAGGCTTATTTTCTTCTTTAAGCCAATGATTGCCTTTCATAGCAATATCTGCTTGGTTCAAGCCAATGATGATTCGTTTACTCGCTTCACTGCCAAGGCAAGGTACAAGTACTTTATTAATGAGGTTATAGGTTGTCCCCAAGTCTTTACTGGACGAATCCATAATAACTACCACTAGGTCTATGATAGGCTTACCATCTTCCCCAATCTCATTGAGTTTAGCAATAATATCTCTTGTAATACGCTTGTCCCTTTCAACGCCATCACCCAAACCAGGACTATCCCAAATGACCAAATTATCTAATACGAAATTAGAAATGGTAGTTGTTTCAGGATCCACTCCTACACCAACCTTTGCAACGTTCATATCAAATAAAGCGTTGATAGTAGAGCTTTTACCACTGCCGGTAGCACCAACGAGCATAATGTTAACCTGTTTACTTCGTACTTGAAGCAATCTTGATAGCTTAGCAGCTTTATCTGCTTCGCTCAAATCTGAGTTCATAATGTCTTCTTCCAAAAGTTCGTAAATGTTTTTCTTTTCTTGTTCCATTGTTTTACCTCTTTCATAAAATAAATTAACCTCTTACCATCAAAGTAAGAGGTCTCTATTTTTAGAATATATAATTATTTTTTGGTTTAATTCGACTACTAACAGAAAAAAACAAACAATAAAATAATGAGAAGGAAACAAGCGGTAGCCAAAGGTACCGCTTGTTTCCTTTATATAATAAAAGACGAAAATTCTCTGTTCCTTAGTACAATTGGTCACAAAATTCCTAAACTGGCTCAAAAAAACTAACAAATAATTAAAGGGTAAATAATTTGCCAACAAATAATTAGAAAGGAATCAGTAACCATGCCAAAACGTATATGTAAGTTAACTGATAAGACTCGAAGAAAAAATGTAGATCTTCGTAACTATAGCCAAACAATCATCGATATTATCAATAAAATTGCACCCAATAAAAACCCTGTAGTCGAGGAGCATTCTTTTTCTACGGATGTGTTAACCCAAAGTGAATCCGTTAGAATAGGCTTTGCATTAGCAGAAATACCTGAAATAGCCAAACTCGGAACATGGGTGCAAACATTTCGATTATTCGATGGTCGTATAGTCAAAGATAAAAAGGAGAAACGTAATGACACCAGTACTCAACAGAAAATATCTGACAATCGACGACATTCAAAAAGAGTATTTACCAGTGAGTAAAAAAAGAATTAGAGCTCTTGTGAAGCAATATCTCAACGTAAAAATTATTGGCGGTAGAATATTCGTAGAACGTAGTCAATTAGAAAACTTGCTAAGTTCTACGGAACAGAATAGTTTTCCAATAGCGATATAATGACATATTAAGACAAATGACAAAAAAAAGAAGGGACTTGATGAAAAATCATCAAGTCCTAATTTCTTATTTTATTAAAATCTTGCTATACCACTGATATTTTCATGTATGGTATTCAATCTTTACCAACCACTTCACCTTAGCTTTATGGGCTACCTTTTTTGCCAGGCGAATCTCTTCTTCCTTTAACTTTTTCTGCCACTCATCTATCCTATCTTGAAAAGCTTTTAGCTGCTTAAGGATATATTCAGCCCTAATATCGTTAGCATTACACACAGGGCAACCTTCTTTCCTTATGCGGCTATTGCTAATGAGATAATCCTTAGCAAGTTTAGATTTGCAATATGGGCAACTGATAAATGCAGCCTTCTGGTTTGCAATGGAGTGATCCTTATCGTATTCTTCCTTTTTAGCTTTATAACTTGCTATCTGTTTCTCCAATTTTTCCTTAACTGCAGAATTCTTAGGAATACTACTAGTATCACGAAACTTTACTGCCAACTGGTCATACCAACCACTATCGTGTTGCTCTATATATGCCGCTGCTTCTTCATCGGTATCACAGACATAGTCAATCCATCTAATTTTCTTAGATAATCCACTACATCCTTCCTGCCAATCTTCGTGGCTGGCATATTCATCCCAGTATGACTGCACGTATCCCTTATCGACATTTTCATCATAAATTCCATAGCGTACTTCGTGACTCATAATAAAATTCTCCTATAATCCTCTTACACACATAATTCTTTAATCGCAGCTGAATTTATGCAAAACAAAGAAGTCATCACCGCTTTCATCAAGATGGTCGCATACTTCTTCTTCGATTTTATACCAAGCAGTCTTAACCGTTGCCTTAATATCTGGAAACTTACCCTTGATCCAATCCAAAAGTTCCTGCTTACTCTTAAAATACTCTGTTTCATATTCAGAATTTATGCAACTATTCAAATAATAGCGGTCTGTAAAGAAAAAACCTTCTTCATCAGTATTGATAAAAATACCCATCCCAGGTTCTTCTGAACAATATTCCATATCAAGTTCTTCACCATATTTATCACTGATTATTTTTCTGAACACATCTACATTAGGATTCCAAGCAGATTCGGTTTGGAATTTGAAATAAAAGATACGTTCTTTTTCAGAAACCTCATTATCAACGTCAACAAGGGTATCTCTACCATCAGCCATTTTAAAAGCTTCATCGCTAGAATAGCCACATACTACAGCAAAAGCTCTTATGGAGCTATTACTATTCTCTTGAAAGAACTTAGCCATCAAATTATGAAGTTCACCTACTTTTTCTTTATCACAGCCAAAGATAGCTATGGAGTTACTACAATAATTAGCCATTTTTCTCAATCCTTTCTAAACTATGAATAAAAAGAATGGACTTGATGGAAAATCATCAAGTCCGGTTATATTATTTTATTACTACTATCTTGCCATTAACCATAGCAAAGCGTTCAGGCTCTTCGAACATATCTAGATACTTATCTATAAGTATTGGGCTAAGACTTTGAAGCTCATCTTCTGAACAATCACAAATGAATGCATTACCAGCTATTACATCAATTATCTTACCATTTGCTCTAATGGCTCTATTTAATGGAAATCCGTTTATCTTTCCTTCCTCGTTACAAACAAGACCAACGTATTGATCCTCAAATGGATAAATGATTTCGATAAAACCTTCAACCTCTTCTTGCATGGAAGCAAGATCATTACCTATTTCTTTTACATAGGCTGACTTATTTGGTTCTAACATAACTACCTTCATTATTATCTTAACTCCTTTCTAAAACATTTCTTCCAAAGATTCGTCACTATCGTCATCGCTAATGACATAACTGTCAAAGGTATCTGTGTTGCGTAAGAAAAGGCTTATGGAAAACGAGTCATTATATACCACTATTATTTTCGTCCATTTCTCTCCATCAATGAAGTAGTTATAAGCCGCTTCAGGCAGTATCGCTTCTAAGCCATCGGAAAGACCAATGGCTTCAATTTCTTGGTCGGTTTCGTTACCTTCAAAAATTACTATATAACCAAAATCGTAATCGTCTGTATGGAACTCCTCAAGAATAGTCTCATCGAACTCGTCACACCACTCCTTTACCCTAACCAATTCTTCCTTAAGCATAGTAATAAGCCTGGCAGGAACAGTATTGTTAACTTCTAAATCCAAAATATCTTTGTAGCATTTTACTTTAATCATATTTCCTCCTAAGCAGCGTTCATTTTCTTTTGACACTCATAACAGATGGGGACTCCATATTTGGAAAGTGCAAAATCAACTACTTTTTGGGATTTAATCTGAGCATGGCATTGGTTACAGACGTTACCACCTGTAAATGGTACTTCAAAAGATTCAGAAGTTTTAGGCGTAGTAACCATAGTGTCAGTATTTTTAGTGGATTTGTTAACGGTGAATCGTTCAGTACCATTCTTATCCACTACTAGGAACGTAGTAAACTTGTTTTGCTCTTTGTCATAGCTCATATCTGCCACGTAAAACTTAACCTTGCACTTAGGCTTTCCATTCTTGTCGAGGTAGAACTCTTCTTCATTAAGCTTAATTAGAATATCAGGAGCGGAATAAAGTTCTCTGCCTATACCCCAATTAAAGCAAGCACGTTTGAATGCATCACTGGCTTCACCCTTAGTAGCTTCTGAATTGCTAGGTACACCTACGTCTTGTTTGGAAATCCATTCCTTCTTATCTTCATCCCACACGCTAACTGTGCAGAACAGTCTCCCATCAATAGTGCTATGGTCTCTTGTCCAGTTCATTGAACCGAATACTTCGTCGAGAATACGCATATCAACACGAGCATTCTTGTAGCCGAGCAATACTGCAAAAGTTCCTTGATTGGATTGATATATTTGAGCTACCCTTAATTCCACGTCTGAAGAAGTTAATAGTGGTATTTCTTTTTTCATAACCTTTACCTCACATATAAAAAATTAAAGGACTATCAAATTGATAGTCCTTTTGCTTATTAGTTAGTAATTGTTAGGCTGCGTTGAACACATCATCGTCCATTTCAGCCACTAAAATGATAACCTGTGGCAAATCCTTCTTGAAAATGATTTTCACCCCAGTAACGCATGAATCAATTTCTGAAGAGTATTTCCCTTTATAGCAAGCCATAACCTGGTCTTCATCTTGAAGAACAGATAATGCCTGGATAAGTTGTTTCTTAGTCATCATCAGGTTTCACTCCTTTAACGTTCTTTACGCACAATCATGTGGCGAAGAATAGTTTCATTGATTTTCAGATAACGATCAAGTTCTTTAGTAGCATTAGAAGTACTGGAATAGGTGATTAATGCATAGATGCCTCTAGTAGAACCCAAGATTTCATAAGCAAGAGCTTTTTCGCCCCAGATATCAACCTTATCAACCTTGCCTTCAGCATTGATGATGGATTTGGATTTTTCGATGATTGCGTTAAGATCTTCATCACTAATAATTTTGGTAACAATCATGATTTCATAGTTGTTCATAATAGCTTCTCCTTTAAGCAGCATTTGTTAAATGATTTTGAATAACGTCTTGTTGTTCCATATGAGCCTTACAAGCCTCGAACACATTGCAGTAATCTTGGCATTTTTTCCCATTCCAAGCCTCTCGTTTACTGCAGAAAGCAGGAATTACACCAGTAGCCATAGCTTCTTCTAGCCTACGTTTCTTAATGGCGAAATAGAGTCTGATCCAATGGTCACTAATACGATTAACCTTAATTATATATATAGGCTTCTCTACATTCCTTTCAGCAGCGATTCGAAGAGAGTAGTCACGCACATACATCTGAATATGCATATCATCTACCTTAAAGTTATGTTCTTCTAAAAGCATTCGGTAAGCATTTACTTGAATAGCCCATTCTAAGATATGTCTAACCCCACCCGTTTTAATTACCTTACGAGTTTTTTCCTGACCTTTTTTAGCACCGGTTTTATAGAATTCTCCAGTAGGTTCATCTACCTTATAGTAGCCAAGAGCCATAGCAGCTTTAAAAGAAGAAGTTACTTTATAGTCAAGCAGTATCTTCTTACCATTACCCAACAGGTCGCCATAAGCATCAATCTGCCCAGTGTAGATATCGTTAGAGAGCCTTACTTCTGTTAAGGTGAATGATGAAGAATGTTTTTCACAGATAGAATGGACAGCAGTACCGTGCATGGCAAAGATTTGGTCTTGAGGATCTACGGCATAGTCGGTAGTTTTCTTGAGGTAAACCTCTCTAGTACCAGATATAAGTTCTGTGACGGAATAGATTTCACCCAAACCTCTATCCTTAACGGAATTAGCGACAGCTTCAAGAGTAGGCTTACCCATACAACGAATTGCATTAGGACAAGCACTTAGACATTCAGTTATTCCTATGCGTTCCTTGCTAGGGCAAATGAATTGAGTAGCTCCCATTTTTTAAGCAACCTCCTTCTTAGCCATAAAATCAGCCATTTCATTGTGGTATTCCTTAAATCTATGAATGTAGAAATAGTATTCTTTGTCGGAAGAACCATAGATTTGGTCAATGCTACGTTCAATATCGTCTAAGGTATCGAAATAACCGAAATAAGCTTTAGGGAAGCTAGTTCTAAGATAAGTAAATAAAGCTTTATATGTCTTGAAGTATTCAGATTCGGAAACACCGTTAACACGCCATTCAACTTTATAGCGGTCAGGATAGAATACTCCAGTATCGTCCTTAACAATGAAGATATCGCCACCATCTTCAGAACAGAAGCTAAGATGGATTTCGTTATGGTACTTTTCTCTCAAAAGGTTAATGATGGGAAGCATATTTTCATTCCAAGCAGTGGTTGTTTCACATTGGAAGAAATATACTCCTCTCTTGCTGGTGATGAACTCGTCACAAAAGCTAAAGTGATCGGTACTATTAACACCCATTGGAATCAGATAGCCATGGGACTTAAGAAGATCCCTAACATGGTGCTTGCCCTTCAATGCATCGTCATAGCAGCTAAGGACTTTCTTATGGAGTTCTCTAAGCAGCTTACTGTTACGAGAACTAAAAGTAATAGAATTGACAGCGTAATTACACATAGTAACTACCTCCTTGAAAAATAGAAAATAAAAAAGAACCTTCCATCCAAATCTGGACAGAAGGTTCCATAACCATTGTTTTTGCAAAAAAACACTTGGTTCGTGGTAATAAATTGTAATAATTTATTACACAGTAATAATATGTGTTTAAAATCTCTGAAAATACGATATTAGGCTAGAAAACAAAAAATTCGCTATCTACAACCACCTTCAAAGAACCTATTACTTCGTCATAAGCGACCACTTCGTTCAATAAGGTTTCAGTAACCATATCATAATCGTCTTTGAAAGTGTTTTCATCAATAATCTTTTTTAGCAGTTCATTAGGATTAATTCCATCCTTTGCAGAATGACACACCTTTGAGCCAAGTCTGCCTTTTCTAACTTCAACAACCAAATCACGGAATTCAGCATTCAGTTGAATCATAGGCAACAGCTTGTGGATATCATATAGGTGTCTAGAATGTCTTTCAGTCTTACCTTCCAAATAATAATCGCAGATGGCAAAAACTTTATCAGCCAGCGTTCTGTTTATATCCTGAACTTTCATACAGAACGGATCTAAAGCAAATTCTTTTAAAATAGCTGCGTTACCATCGCCCATAACATCAGCTATATAATTGGATACTTCTAATTCCTTTGTAGGGAAAGAAATAGTCTTATAGGACGTTTCTAAAATAATACTTGAATTAGGGACAGCAGAAACAGTCGGCACTACACTCTCATAACTAATTACATAACGATTATAGTCTTTTCTGCTTTGGATATCGTCAATATTAGCAACAGACATACCTAATACCGAAGATACGGCAGCAATCGCTTGTTTAACAATTCTCTTTTGCCCTTGGGTAAGAACTACATCAATAGTCAAATCAATATCTTCTGAAAACCTATTTATTGCCTTGTGGCATTTTGATAATGAAGTGCCACCTTTAAAAACAATAAACGGTAACTTTTCAGCCAATCCTCGTAGCATTAATGTTACATAATAGTCTTTCTCAACGATTTGAGTTAATAATCCTTTAGAAGTTGCAACTGTATTGATTGCATCCAAAAAATCCTCTTTATTCTCATGCAGATACATAATCTAACAACCCCGTTTCATACAAATTCTTATAAATCCTTTCAGGATAATAAGATGTATATTCCCTCAACATAGAAATAGCTACATTCGCTTTCTTGATATAAACAAGAAGCTTTTCTTTCAAATCTTTACCCTTTATTTCTGAAACAAAATCAATGTCCATAACAAGATCCAACAATTGCAGAACCTTATAGTTTTTTTCGTTAACAGAAACCCTAGGCTTACGCAGTACTACATTAGCGTTACCAATACTTACCTTTCTATAAGCCCTACTTGCCTTATTACTAACTACTTCATACACAGCAGGAACTTGAGTAGTAAGACCTAACTGGTTAGCAAACAACACTCCGCTCACATATCCAATACTTCCTTGCTCATCTTTAAGAAATTTCTTTTCAATAACCAAGTCTCTTGACGGACTGGAATCCACATTAAAGATGGTTTTCTTAGGAATGTAGTATATTCCAGTATCATATCTCTTTAATTTCCCATCATCTGTAAGACGTTTTACTTCGTTTCTTACATTTTCTATTTTCATTCCAGAATTCACCAAATCACTAATGAAGATAGGCTCATTCTGTGCATAGTTCTGCTCTATATATCCATATAGCATTTAGTTCACTCCTTAAATATATTTTTGAATTACCATTATTCACTTTTATATTATACAATTAATCATTGTAGTTTACAACACTTAACACACAAATTCACAGGAACACACAAACCTCCCACCGCCTTTTTTCTGCGATCCCAGCACCTGTCCACAGGGACAGGCGTTAAAACGAACAACACCAGAGTGTGAAAACCATTATACCTTTTACTGCAATACATAATAATACTATAAATGTTATGACCGATACTTCCATAATGCTTTCCGTTTCCCTGAACATAATATCCCTCCTTAATAAAATAAGCTGCTTACTTCGTCAGCAAGCAGCTACTTAATTTTAGAATATATATTTATCTTTTGTTTAAATTCTTTAGAATCAAAGTATTATAAAATTAATTACGGTTTCTTACCCGCTATCACTTCTGAAAACGTTTCTCCATTTCCATATAAAGCGTAAGATATGCAGCTAGCCCAATTAAAATACTCTTCTAATTCTTTTTTAGGCTTACCAATAAACGGCTCATAATATTCCAAAGCTTTTCCCAACACTTTAAATATCTCATCCAACAAATATGGAACCATCTTATCAAAACTTTCCTTGAATTGAGAAAAATCATCAAAGTTGCTACCAACCATATTTGATTCAAAGCTGACAATACGTTTTTTAAACGCTGGAGTCAAAGTACTTTTACTCAAATTATTTACAATGTAGCATTTACTCATACATGAATCCCATACTCCAGGACCAAATTTAGGGTTCGACATTGATGCTGCCATTTCTGTTATAGTACCCAAACCAGTCACAGAGTACAAATATCTTTCTTCTAAAAATTCTATGCCACCGTAAATCGGAAGATATATTCCCATATCACTCAATGGATCAATTAAAATTTGAAACACGTAGTTTAGTATAGCTTTACCATAATTATTTAAGCTGGATAAACATACTAGCGGTTTTTTGATATTGGGATTAAAAAATGATATGAGCAGTACTGATAACAAACAACTCTCAGCTTCATCCATAGACAAGAACTTTCCCAAGTTCTTCATATAACTACCATTTGATTGCAGAGGAAGATTTTGGTTTCCCATTGATTTATTTTTAAAAAACGCAAAATCTTCATCTAATAAGTCGTAGTTAGAAACTAACTTATATTCACCTGACTCTATCACCGCACTACATCCACCATTTAAATTATATATTAACTTATTCCTATACATAGCCATACGTGTATACTTTTCTATAGCATGATCTGACTCCCATAAGGCTTTATTATGGATAACAGGAATTACCTCATCAACGAATCTAGGTGCCAAAACGTTTAGTAATGGATTATGTGCCTTTAGCCATTTTCTAAATCCAACAAGAATATCATTAACAACATAATTTTGCTCTTCATCAAAGAAAGCAATATGTGTTTCTAACCCAGGACAACGAAACAGCTTATACTCTTTAGGAAGTACTACATCCATTTCGAATTTGATTTCTCCACCTTTTTTCAATTGATAAACCATAGTAGTTTTTTCTTCATTTTGAATAATCATTGTTTTTACCACCTATCTTTAATTTATTTAGTATTTCCGAGCTGAAAACACCAGACATTCACCAGTCAGATTTTTGATACTACCTAAATTTTTTATCAAAAAAATGACTTTTACACCTCCCACAAACGATAGAGGTAAACTTTACCATTAGTGGAATAGGCTCTGACGAAATGTTTTTCAATACCAGTTTTTGATTCTAAATGGTTACTTTACCTATAACCATTTATTGCTTGTGGTCACGTATTAAAACGCAACCACAAGCTTTTTTAGTCTTTAATCTTTGGTAACTACATTAGAACCATTTTCAGCGAAGAATTTACGAATTCCAGCATAATCAGCTCTAATTCTGTACAGAGAGTCACAAGCGAACAGCATTGTTTCAACGTGTAAGTCTTCAACAGTTTTACCAAGAACCTTTAGCAGTTCTTCTTGTAAACGATCAACAAATTCTTCAGAAATGAGCTCATACATTTTTGTTTCACCATCGAGTCTGATACCGAAGCTTTTATCTTCTTCGCACCAGTATCTTTCAGCGTTACTCAGAACCTCGCTCAAAACCGCAACTACTTCGTACTTATCATTTTTATACGCAAGTGAATTCGGAGTACGGTCTAAAGCTTCAATTCTGTGATACTCTTCAGCGTTCCAATCATATGGAGCTTGAATTGCTAAATCTTCAATGTCATCTTTGGTAACAAAGCCTACGCTTACAGGAGCATGAACAATGTGGCTTTCACTTACAGGATGATTTTCTGTACCTTTGGTTTGGAAATTCAAAGTACCATACAAACGGATCATTTCCAACGGTTTACAACGTTCGATGTTGATGCGTGTGCAGTCGGAATTAAAACTGGAAGCGAGAGCCAACTGACATTTCTCAAACAGAGCCATGTTTTCATCGTTAGCTTGTAAAGCAGTCTTCCAAATTAAATGGTAGCTTTTGCCGTCATACGCCATAAAACAGCTTTTAAGACCCATTTCTTCCTTTAAGCAGCGAAGTACAGACCACGCAGTTGCCTCTGCTTCAACCCTCTCAAAATGAGCGTCAACCATACATTCAGCATCGTCACCATCAAGTTCAATCGGTGCTACTTCAATCATAAAGTATCCAATATGGCTCACGTCTTTATCAGTTGCTTCACGGTTTTCTTCGCAAGGTTCTGTAAAGCCAAGATTATTAGGCTTGAGGCCTTCATCGCTAACAAGAGGATTAAGGTTCAAGTAGATATCCCAACCCTTACGATTCAGTTCAAGCACTTCAGGTAGAATGCCACCAGCTTCAACAATAGTTGCTACTTTCTTTTCTCCAGTTATAGCATTAGTAGCTACAAGTTGAATAAGTTCGTCACCTTCGTGCAAGCAATTGATGGTTTCTTGCATATGCAAGCAAGGATCAAAATCACCATCAAGTTGTTTGAATTGTTGACTGTTGGTTAAAGCCAAGGACAAACCTTCTTGACGTTCAACCGGAGTAGGATGGTAAATTCTTTGTCTGTCATAATCTTCAAACAAAGGCGGTACTACTCTTTCATCAACAACGATTACAGGATAGCAACCAGTGCTTACATAGGAATTAGCGTTTACGGATACGTTTTGTTTTTCTACTTTTTTAGTCATTGTATTAATCTCCTTAAAATTATTTATTTGGGTCAGTTTTGGTAGTTGAAACAACAATACAACTACCAAAACCAAAACCATTAATAGCTTAATCAATTCTTAGTAAGTTTATTTATCAGTAATTTTTTCCTTGCCAGCGATATACTTTCTGATACCAGCCATATCATAACGTACTCTATACAGTGAATCAGTAGTTACAACAGCAGTAATAATATGCTTTTCAAAAACAGTCTTGCCCAAGCGTTTTTCGATTTCAGATTTTAAACGTTCAACGAAATTGCTGGAAAGCAGTTCATAGTATTTGTCAGTGCCAAAATCACTAGGCAATTGAACAATATAACCATCATACTTTGGATGCCACACACACATAGAAGCAGAGAGGAGTTCAGAGTACACCTTAACAACCTCTGCTTTTTCATTTTTGTATTTAGCGTTTGCGAACAAGCTATTACGCCAGCTTGCGGCTTTATCCCAAGCAGAATTTGTTTTTTTAGGAGCCATAGCAGCCAATTTTTTAAGCTTTTTGGTTCCTACTACTTCCATAGTAACCGGTGCATGAACGATATGACTGCAGGTTACAGGATGCTTTTCAGTTTGCTTGGTTTGGAAATTCTCAGTGCCATAAAGGCGAACCCATTCCAACGCATGATTTCGATTGGTGTTAATGCGAGCACAATCAGTTGCAAATTGGCTATTAAGAGCTTCCAAACATTTACCAAGCAGTTTTTCACTAGCTTTGTTAGCAGGAAGATTAACTCGCCAAATCAAGTTGTAGTTCTTGCCATCATAAGCCATAAAACAGGTTTTAAAGCCAGCTAATGATTTCAAGGCTCTAACGATATACCATGCAACGGCTTCAGCTTCAACTCTTTCGAAATTAGCATCAACCAAGCAGTTTGTATCATCACCAGCAACTTCGATAGGTTCAATTTCGACCAAGAAGTATTTAATGTACGCAACATCATCACCTGTAGCTTCTCTATAGTCATCAGAAACTTCATCAAATTTATACGGTTCATCTGCCACTTCCAAACCCTTACCGGATTTTAACGGATTGAGGTTGAAGTAAACATCATAACCCCTGCCATTAATCAAGCTGGTATATTTCAGTTCGTCACCAGCTTCAACCATAGGAGCGACCAATTTAGCACCAGTTTTAGAATCGACAGCAACGAGTTGCATAAGTTCTTCACCTTGGTGCAAGCAGTTAATTGCTTCCTTCATATGAAGGCAAGGATCAAAAGCACCAATCTCAGTAGTGCCGTCATAATCAGCAGGAGCAGCTAAACCCAAACCTTCGCTATGTTCGATGGGAGTAGGGAAGTAGATGCGTTGGGCATCATAGTCGTTGAACAACGGTGGTACCAGTTCACGAGCTTGAGAAGCTAAGAGATAAGAACCAGTAGATTGATAAGAATCAGCGTTTACAGTAATTTTGTTTACATTAGTCATTTTGAATGACCTCCTTAAATATTATTTTGGAGCAAATCATCTTCACCATTTCCACCATGATATAAACCATTGTGTTGCATGATTGCAATGAACCCTTGCCCTCTTAACTGCATCTTATACCCGCACCCATTAAAACTTTTTTCTAAAACACCATAATTTTTATGATTTTTTGAAAACGAAAAAAAAAATCCCATAATCTCATAAAAGAGATTATGGGAAATTCAAAACAGTACCTATTCTTCAATTTTATTTAACTTTTCAACGTTCAACTGCTTAGTGATTTCGGGAATCTTCAAAGCTTTTTCTAATTTTACAAGAGCGTTAATAACATCCTTCTTTATTTCTTCAACTTCAGAATCATTTTCTATACAGTCTTCATCCTCAAGAATAGGATAAAGATTATTTATCAATGTGCAAACAACCTCAAAGCGCTGTCTAATATGTGCGTTTTCCATTCGTTTCATAAATAATTGTTCAAAACTATGGTACTTACGTAAATAAAAAGAATTAAGACAATGATAAACAAAAGCAACTTTAAGCTCAACAATATCAGCTTCAGTCTTAAGTAAATCATCAGCAATAATTAACCTAAAATCACTCTGCATATATTTACCAACACTAATAAGTGCCATACGCATTTCATTAAGAATTTCTCTTCCCAAATTTGCTTCTACTTCTAATACCAAATTCCTGATATCGTCTTTTATTTTCACATTAGTCTTATTAGCTTGTAAAAACAATGCTTTTCTTTCACGTATAAC
Source organism: Phascolarctobacterium sp. (assembly GCA_045123075.1). Lineage (GTDB taxonomy): Bacteria > Bacillota > Negativicutes > Acidaminococcales > Acidaminococcaceae > JAHHUH01. Next base: position 15,933 of record JBGVIJ010000081.1, read on the forward strand.
TGAAATAGCATTGTAATACAATTTATCCAAAGAATCAAGCAACCAAGAAAAAGCCTCATTTGCTCGCCACAATGTTTTACTAAAAGATGTTAAGAAAGCACGTTCCATAGTATCCAACTCTTCTTCCCTATCATACATAAGAGTTTTCCTATACTTAGTTACTAATGAACCGCTTCTAATATTCAAAAGCATAATAATAAATCCAGGTAAAACTTCATTATTCATCCTTAAAGTATTAGTTTTCTCATTATAGGATCGTTTTACCGTAACTTTTAAATCATCTTGAATTTCTCTTACATCCCACCAAAAAGATAAAATTTTATCATACACTTTAAAATATTTAATATGGTTACCATCGAGGAAAGCTTTCTCAAACTCCAAAATATGCTCATCTTCGTTCCCAAGTTCCGCAAACTCCTCCAAATCACTAGGAGTAGGATCAGGAATTATATAGTCTGGTTGATAATTAATAATGTACTCCAATGCATGGCATACATTTGTCAAATTGAGATTTTCAGAATCAGTTTTTCTCCAATGAACGTTAAGATCATAAAAAGCTTTATAATCTTCTACAGTGAAAATAGGTCCTTTGGGGGGCATATCAGACGGATATTCATTATTTTTAATGTTAATCAATCGTTTGCCATTGTTCCCAATCATAAAAACACCTCCACTTATTAACATCAATAAACAGATGTATTACTACCCTTATTGTAAAATAACCGATTTTTACTGTCAACCAGTTAAAAATTCATCATTTTTTGCCGCCCCTTCCGACCCTTTGCACACGTTATAAACATAATAATGCATTTTTAATAACTCTTACTTATTTTGAAAAAATGCAGATTACAAATCTTTAAACTTAATATTTTCAAACAAACTGTTTTAAATGAATGTCAACGCTTCTACTTAATAGTAGAAGCTTTTTTACTCCCCCTAAAACTGGCAAAACACAACTAATTAGGGTCGAGAGGGTCAGGAAAATGATGTTATTTCTTAAATTTTTAAAAAATCATATTTTTATTTTGAGCATTACTCCTTTCCCACAATTAATTTTATGAATCATATATATTCCTACAAATTACTGCTACGCTGCACATTTACATCCCCCCTGAAAAAAACACCCGCTAAAACCCCTCTAAAACCGTTTGAAAAGGGGTGGGGGTTACTGTACCCCTACCCCTTTTTTCCACTCATTTTTTGTACAAAAAATGCCCAAACTCAAGGCTACATCACGCTTTTTACCCCTTCTGCAACATCTCTAAATTACTACTATTCTGCCCACTAGCATACCCCCTACATAAAAAGCTATTCAAAACTTATGTTAACGCAGAAAATAAACCTACTTTGATTTTCAAAAATTGATAAAAAAAAGTCTTATTTTGAAAAGTTTTTAATAAGGCTCAATTATACAATGAGGACGAAGCAAAGTTCAAACCTCGTGCCATGCACGAGTCCTGGCAGGGTTTGAGCTATCGTAGAAAACAAGGAGGTTTTCAACAATGTTTAATTTTGACTTGACCGACTGGTATGAAGGCTTGGTATCACCTGGCACTCATGAATTCGAAGTGATTGAATTCAACTGCGATAATACCGCTAAAACAATCACAATGACCCTTGCTGTTGATGAAAGCGATGCAATCCATGAAGAACGCTTTCATTTACTTACTCGTACCGGTATGAAAAACCGTATTGGCATCAACAGCATAGTAAATATGCTAAAAGCAATTTTCCCTGATGCTCGTATCACGAACATCAATGAAGATTTGCTTGAAAAATCTATTGGCAAAAAGTTCATTGGTGAGATTGCTCACAACGTTGGTACTGATGGAAGAAAGTTCGCAAACTTCATTTACTACAAGTACAAACCCTTCTCTCCAACTGTTGTACCTACTGAGCCGAATATCCAAAGCTCAGAAAACTGTCTAGATGATGACGAAGAATAATCTTCCTGCCATCAGCATATTAAAAAGGCCTCTACCTCAAAAAAGGTAGGGGCTAAATTTATATATTTTATTAAAGGAGAAATAAATTATGCAACAAGAAACCGTATTGAATCACACTGATGTAACCGTTAACGAAACTCTTGAAAACAATTCTATCGTTGAAATTCCGATGGCAACTTCCTCTGAAGCTCCAATTGATATCCAACCGGTAGAAGAAGGCAGCCAAAACAATCTGCCCTTAGCCGAATCTTCTCCCACTGATGAAGATCTCCATTCCCAATCTGACCTCGAAGATGAAGATGTCGATAATAATACAGATGTACTTGAAACCAATGACGACGAATCCATTTTAATTGAAGAAAACGAATCTTCCAACGATAATACTGACGATTGGTTTAACGCTGTTGATCAAATCAAAAGCACTTTAAACCTTTTCCATCCTGGCGAAGCGTTTGAAATCGTTGCTCTTGATTCCAATCAAGACCGCTTCTTCTTCAATATTTTCACCGATGTAGACAAAGCTCTACCCGTATTAACAGAAAAGAATGCCGAAGGTTTCAATATCTTTATGAATCTTAATCCGATTCAAGTATGGGATGGTATTACCCCCTATATTGATAAATCTATGCTGTATACAACTTCTGCAACACGCAGAGCTGCTAATAGTGGTGACGTAACCAAAATGGCATTCTTAACAGTTGATATCGATCCAGTTAGAGTTGGCCAAAATAAAGTATGCTCCTCTACTGAAGAAGAACTTCGCAATGCTTATGATGTAGCTAAAAAAATTCAAAAGTACACTAATACAATCCTTGGTTTTCCGAAACCATTTAAGGCTTGTTCCGGTAACGGTTGGCACTTAGTTTGGAAAATTGATCTTCCAGCCAACAAACAAAGTGAAAAATTAGTCAAAAATTGTTTGCTTGCCTTAGCAAACAAATTTAATACTGACAAAGCACTTGTTGACACAAGCTTATTCACGAGCTTTCATCTGATCAAATTGTATGGCACAGTAGCTTGCAAAGGTAAAGATACTGAAGAAAGACCATGGCGTGTAAGTTTTGCGAAAGAATTTCCTGCAACAATGCCAGCCCTCTCTAAACAACAATTGAAAGATTTGGCTATTCAGGCACCTACCGATCGTGAAACTGTGAAAATGCTCTCCACTGCCGCTAATAGCAGCGAAAGAAGTAGATACTACTCTAAAAAGGAAAAAGAAAAATCTGAAGCAGAAACATTCTTTAACCAATTTTTAATGAACTCTATTTCTTTCTTGGGTGAAGATGATAATGAAGCATACGTTATGCTTGCTCCTAAAGGTGATCGTCAGCGTGTGTTTAAAATTGAATCCACTGATTTTACCGATATGTTGCAATACAGTTACCAACAAGCAACTGGTAATTATATGCCGAAAATGGGTTTCGAAGATTCTATCGATATGTTACTGATTAATACTCGCATTGCTGGTATTAAAAAGAAAATTTTCACCCGCATTGCTCAAGTTGGTCAAGCCATTTATATCAATATGGCCAATGCTCAAAAAGAGGTCATCAAAATCAATTGCTGTGACATTAGAGTATTAAAGCAAAAAGATTTAACCTTTTATGATCCAGCATTTATCGTAACCAAAACAATGAAACCGCAAATTGCACCTAACCTATCCGTAACAAGAACCTTTGAGGAAATCGTTGCCCCATATTTTAATTCAATTTATGAACCGCATCGCATTTTGTTCATCGTTACACTTATCTCTTGGTTCTGGATTAACCAACCACGAGCAATCATTATGCTCTCCGGCGCAGCAGGAACTGGTAAATCTACTGTTACTAAACTAATCCAAGATCTGATTGACCCGACTTCTTTAACATGTGGTGACTTACCGAACACTAAACGTGATTTAGCAATTTGCTTATCAAAAGCGTATTTCAGTGCTTTTGATAACATTTCTAACATCCCCAAAGGTATTTCCGACACCCTGTGTAGAGCAATCAACGTTGGTTCCATTACCCAAAGAAAACTCTGTACTGATAGTGACACATACACTGCTGCTTTCTCCTCCGCGTTACTTTTAAATGGTATTGGTTGCTTCTGCACACATCAGGACCTACTCCATCGCTCTTTGTACATTAAAACAAAAAGCATTAGTGAAACTGAACGCATCTGTGAAAGTGACCTGAAAGAAAAACTTGCACAAGACCTACCGGATTTGTTAGGAGCAATGTACAAAATTGTTCAAAAAACACTAGAAGTCGCACCTGGCATTCGTTCCAAAGAAAAACCTCGTATGGCCGACTTCTACATTCTGGGTTTAGCAATTTCAAAGGCCATTTGGGGTGATTCTGAAGTTTTCCGTCAAGCATACATGGAAAATATCAAAGATGCATTTGAAGACTTCATTGAAGAAAACGTACTTGCATCAGCAATCCGTGACTATGTAGATTCTTGGGCAGATGATGTAACCTTTGTAAAAAAATTACCTGAAGAACTGTACAACAGCTTATGCAGAACACTTGATGCAAACAATGTAAGTATTGCAACAAGTAAATTCCCTGGTAGTGCCTCTGCTCTCAGTAAAGGCCTGGCAGATATTGAAACTGCACTATCTTCAATCGGTATTAGCGTTACAAGAAATCCTAAATCCAATGGCAAACGTTCCATCACTTTGACAAGAAAATATACTCCTCAAAATAAGACTTCTGTAAAAAAGAATCGAGCTGCAGAGTATAAACAAACCAGAGACCTTCTTGCAGATGATGACGAAGACTAATGTATCAAAATCACTTACTAACTATGATTAGTTTTAATTCAATTATTTAATCGCTATTTGTAGCGTTCTAAATACAATGCACATAGCGATCTTTAAAATTGTTTTAATGCCTAGTGATGCTACACTAGGCATTAAAACAACATAGTATAAAAAACGAAAAATTTGCATTTAAACTTACATATTATATATCTAATAATAAATTGAAAGGAGAACCTTCCATGGTGCAAAATGAAATCCCAGTAAGTCCTGTACTAATTGGTGCAAAAGAAGTATCTAAAATTCTTGGAGTTAAAATGGCAACTGCTTACAAAGTAATCCGAACTCTTAATGCCCAACTTGAAAGTCAAGGCAAGATTACAGTCAGAGGTAAAGTTAATAAAAGATATCTGCTAAAAATGGTTGACTATCAAGAAGCAAGCTAAATACTACTTATCAACTGGATGCAATCCCATTGCATCCAGTTATTTATTTTTTGGAGGTAACTATGCCTGTATATAAAACTATTACTATTAAAACTGATAAAAATGGCAAAGAACGTACCATCACTACATATTACGTAAGTGCTAGATACAAAGATTGGGAAGGGAAAAAACAACGTCATGTTAAGCGTGGTTTTACGACCAAAAGAGAAGCCAAAGAATATGAATCTAATTTTTTAGCAAATGTATCAAATTCCTGTACCCAACTATTTGAAGATGTTGCTAAGAAATACATCGAGAACCGCAAGCTTAAAAACCTGAAGCTTTCCACCCTTGAAAACAAGAAATATCTTATTAATAAACATATTCTCCCTACTTTTGGAAAAATGCCTGTAAATGCAATTACACCAAAGCATATTGAACAATGGCAAAAAAATATGCTTTGTAGTAATAAAAACTACGCTCCCACCTACATCTATACAATCAACAACATCCTAAATACTATTCTGAAATATGCAGTTCGTTATCTTGATTTGGGAAAAAATCCTGCTGATGCTACTGAAACCATCGGTAAGGCTCGTAATGACCATTTTGACTTCTGGACTCCAGAAGAGTTTAACAAGTTCATCACAGCCCTAAATGATAAAGAAGCTAATGCAAAAGCTAAAATCAAGCGTAGATGCAGTGATTATGTACTTACAATGGCTTTTACTATACTGTTCTATACAGGACTAAGGGAAGGTGAATTACTAGCCCTCACAAGCTCTGATATTGACCTGGATAAGCAAACCATTAGCGTGAACAAGACATTCAAACGATTGAAGAGCCAAGATTACATTTCTTCACCGAAGACACTAAGCAGTAAAAGAATAATTAAAATTTCCGAAACGTTAACTGCGAAGATTCGCGAATACTTAGCATCTATTGAAGATTTACAACCCACCGATAGAATTTTCGAAAGTATCAACGTTAACAATTTGCATCGTGCAATTCATTCTTCTGCAAAATTAGCGGGTATTAAAGAACTTCGTGTTCACGATCTTCGTCATAGCTGCTGCAGTTTACTCTTTCATCTTGGTTGCACAGCACTACAAGTGAAGACTTATTTAGGACACAAAAATATCCAAATCACTCTTAATATCTACGCTCATCTTTATCCAGAATCCATGGATGAAATCTCTCAAAAACTTCAAACCGTGGAAGAAAGGTATCAAAAAGGTATCACAACTTAAAAATGAGCATAAAAAAACCCTTAGGTACCACAAAATATGGTATCTAAGGGTTATTTTTTTTGCATTAAGCACTATATACAGCTACTAGTGTAGCTGGCGAAATTATTTAATTTCGATGGTTGCGCCAGCAGCTTCGAGTTTTTCTTTCAGAGCTTCAGCGTCAGCTTTGGAAACTTTTTCTTTCAAAGCTTTCGGAGCGCCGTCAACGAGTTCTTTAGCTTCTTTCAAGCCCAAACCGGTTACTTCGCGAACAACTTTGATAACGTTGATTTTGGAAGCGCCAGCGTTAGCGAGGATTACGTCGAATTCGGTTTGTTCAGCAGCAGCAGCAGCTTCAGCCGGAGCAGCAGCAGCAACAGCTACCGGAGCAGCAGCGGATACGCCGAATTTTTCTTCCAATGCTTTTACGAGTTCAGAGAGTTCGAGTACGGTCATAGATTCAATAGCTTCGATGATTTGTTCTTTATTCATGATATATACCTCCATAAAGTAAGTTATTATTTTAAAATTTTATTTTTTGTAAATTATGCTACCTCATGCAGCGTTCCACAAATTATGCGGATTCTTTTGCTTTGCGTACTGCGTCGAGCGCATATACAACGTTGCGGATGGTACCTTGAAGTACATTGACAAAACCGCTGATGGGAGCTTGCATGCTGCCCAGCACTTTTGCGATAAGAACTTCTTTCGGCGGCAAGGAAGCAACAGCTTTAACTTCTTCAGCGCTGATTACTTTGCCATCGAGGATGCCAACTTTAATTTTCAGTTTGTCATTGGTTTTTGCGAATTCGCAAACAACTTTTGCAACTGCAACAGGATCTTCCGGAGAAACAGCGATAGCGGTGTTTTGTTCCAGAACCGGTTCCAAACCTTCAATACCAGCTTCTTGAGCTGCGATGCGGAGAAGGGTGTTTTTAACTACATTGTAGTGAACGCCAGCTTCACGCATTTTACGGCGGAGTTCGGTATCCTGAGCAACAGTCAAACCACGGAAGTCAACTAAAACAGTGCATTTAGAAGTAGAGATGAGCTCTTTCAGTTCTGCAATTTTAGCAACTTTTTCAGGTCTAATAACTGCCATTGGATTGCACCTCCTTTTTTTGATGTTATTTATTAAATCAAAAAGACCTCTCGGCCGTAGCCGGAGGTCGGAAGGTCTATATCTTCACGCTCCAGCCTCGGCAGGCGTATTACAACTATACTTACGCTTTGTGGGCACCTGCTGTCTATGGCCCGATAATCTTCTGATTTAGTAAAATTTAGAAACTACGAATTGCTAGAATTATTTGTCGCTGGTAGCTTTCAATACGTCAACCGGTACGCCAGGACCCATGGTAGTGGACATGGTGATGGTTTTCATGTATTGGCCTTTAGCACCAGACGGTTTAACTTTAACCAAGGTTTCAGCCAAAGCAATGTAGTTTTCCAAAAGTTGCTCGTCAGTAAAGGAAACTTTACCAATCGGAGCTTGTACGTTGCCAGCTTTATCGGTACGATACTCGATTTTACCAGCTTTGGATTCGGTAACAGCACGGGTTACGTCCATAGTAACGGTGCCTACTTTCGGGTTCGGCATCAAGCCGCGGGGACCGAGGATTTTACCAAGACGACCAACTAAACCCATCATGTCGGGAGTAGCGATGCAAACGTCAAAGTCCATCCAGCCACCTTGAATTTTAGCTACGTATTCTTCACCGCCAACGAAATCTGCGCCTGCAGCTTCAGCTTCAGCAACTTTGGGACCTTTAGCAAAAACCATAACGGTTTTGGTTTTACCAGTGCCATGAGGCAATACCATAGCGCCACGAACTTGTTGGTCAGGATATTTGGGGTTAACGCCCAAACGGAAAGCAACTTCTACAGTGCTATCAAATTTAGTGGTTGCGGTTTTTTTAACCAGTTCTACTGCTTCTTTCGGAGCATAGAATTTGTCAGCTTCGATAAGTTTCAAAGCTTCTACGTATTTTTTACCCATTATTGTAATTTCCTCCTAGTGGTACAAACGGTTTTTGGCCTCCCACAAAATAAAACGCTAATTAAAAATTAGTCTTCGATTACGATACCCATGCTACGTGCAGTACCTTCTACCATTCTCATAGCAGCTTCAACACTTGCAGCATTGAGGTCAGTCATTTTGCTTTCTGCGATTTCGCGAACTTTATCACGACCGAGTTTAGCAACTTTTTGTTTGTTAGGAACACCGGATGCTTTTTCCAAACCAGCAGCTTTTTTCAAGAGAACAGCAGCAGGCGGGGTTTTGCATACGAAAGTAAAGGAACGGTCTTCAAATACGGTGATTTCTACAGGGATAATCAAACCTGCTTGTTGAGCAGTTCTTTCGTTAAATTCTTTAACGAAGCCCATGATGTTAACACCAGCTTGACCGAGTGCAGGACCTACCGGAGGAGCCGGAGTAGCTTTACCAGCCGGTACTTGCAATTTTACCATTTTAACGACTTTTTTCGGCATTAGTTACACCTCCTTCTTATTCAGCTTCCTCAACTTGTGTAAAATCAATTTCAACAGGAGTTTCGCGACCAAACATATCAACGAGAACTTTTAGTTTGCCACGTTCTTCGTTAATTTCGGAAACTTTGCCAAGGCAATCAGCAAAGGGACCGGTTTTGAGACGAACCAGTTGATGCAATTGAAAATCAATTTTAGGACGACTCTCTTCAACACCCATAGAGCGCATAATTTGACGCACTTCATCGTCAGTCAAAGGAATCGGTTTACTTCCGGAACCAACAAAGCCGGTAACACCGGGAGTATTACGAACAGCATACCAACTGCGGTCATTTACAATCATTTCCACCAGAACATAGCCCGGGAAAACTTTGCGTTGAACGCTACGTTTTTTACCGTCCTTAATTTCAACCTCATTTTCCATAGGTATAACAATACGGAAAATTTCGTTTTCCATACCCAAGGAATGAACCTTGCGTTCCAGGTTTGCGCTTACTTTATTTTCATAGCCAGAATAAGTATGGATTACATACCAACGTTTTTCTTCCATGTTAATTGGAAAGCAACCGCTTCCCCTTCCCTCCTTACATACTCACCACAAAATTATCGCAGAATTAAACCGAACAGCGCACTAATAATGAAATCAATAATCCAAATCAGTGCAGAACTGAATACTACTGCAATAAGTACCACCACGGTATGAGCAATGAGCTCTTGTTTGGTAGGCCAGGTTACCTTTTTTAATTCGCTTTTTGTTCCTTTCAGAAAGCGAATAACACTGTTACCGCTTTGTTCAGCTCCAGTATTTTCCGGAACGGCCATTTCTTCACATCCTTGCTTCTACAACCTAATCAGTCACACTACTTTTAAATTATTTGGTTTCTTTGTGCGGAGTGTGTTTTTTGCAGAATTTGCAGTATTTATTGATTTCGATACGATCGGGATCGTTCTTTTTGTTTTTATTGGTTTGGTAGTTTCTTTGTTTGCATTCAGTGCATGCCAAAGTAATCAAAGTACGCATCTAGTTACACCTCGCTTATGCTATAAAATAGACCAATCACAAATTGTCGCTAATATAGAGTATCACAGTTATCTGCTTGTGTCAACAGAAACACTAATTATTTCTATATTTTTTAAACAATAAGCAAGACCGGCCAAAAGACCGGTCTTAACTAATATATAATAGGAAACTTTTTACTTAAAATTAAGCTTCAGCTACTTCGGATACAACGCCAGCGCCTACAGTACGGCCACCTTCACGGATAGCGAAACGCAAGCCTTTTTCGATAGCGATCGGGGTAATCAATTCTACGTCCATGGTTACGTTATCGCCAGGCATTACCATTTCTACGCCTTCAG
>JBGVIJ010000082.1:0-3400 GCA_045123075.1 Phascolarctobacterium sp.
TACCGGTAGCCTTAAAGCTATTACCAATGTACGCGGTAATAGATTGTATCATCAATTGGAAAGAGAACTGGATTTAGATATTAAATGGACTGGTTCCTTGGTTGTTGCTACTACTGACGAAGAAATGGCAACTTTGCAAGAATTGATGGCTCGTGGCAATGCTAACGGCGTTGAAGGCTTGCAAATTTTGTCTGCTGACGAAGTTTTGGAACAAGAACCTAACTTGCAAAACGTTAAAGGCGCTTTGTGGGCTCCCAGTGCTGGTGTTTGCTGGCCCTTTGGTGCTACTGTTGCATTTGCTGAATGTGCTGTTCAAAACGGTGCAGAAGTTATGTGCGACACCAAAGTTTTGGGCTTCGTTAAAGAAGATGGTCGTATTGCAGGCGTAGAAACCAACAAAGGCGTTATCAAAGCTAAATATGTAGTAAACGCTGCTGGCGTATATGCTGACGAAATTGCTAAATTGGCTGGCGATGACAGCTTTACTATTACCGCTCGTAAAGGCGAATACATCCTGTTCGATAAAACCGCTTGCAACAGCTTGGTTTATGGCGTAGTATTCCCCTGCCCCACTAAAAAATCCAAAGGTATTTTGGTTTGCACCACTACCCACGGTAATACCTTCATTGGCCCTAACGCTAATGAATTGGAAGATAAAGAAGACCATGCAGTTACTATGGACGGCATGAACGAAATCATGAACTCTGCTCGTAAATTGATTCCTAACCTGCCCATGGGTCAAGCTATTACCCAATTTGCAGGCTTGCGTGCAGTTTCCAGCACCGGCGATTTCATCATCGGTCCTTCTGCTGTTGAAGGTTTCTTCAATGCTGCTGGTATGCAATCCCCCGGTTTGACCGCTGCTCCTGCAGTTGGCGAACTTGTTGCTAACGAAATCGCTCGCGTAAGCGGCGCTGCTAAAAAAGCTGACTTCAAAGCTGAACTGCCCAAGAAAAAAGCTTTCTTGCGTATGACCAGAAAAGAACAAGCTGAAGCTATTAAAGAAAATAACCTCTACGGTCGTGTAATCTGCCGCTGCGAAACCATCACCGAAGGTGAAATCGTAGAAGCAATCAACTCTCCTGTTGGCGCACGTACTGTTGACGGCGTAAAACGTCGTACCCGTGCAGGTATGGGTCGTTGCCAAGCTGGCTTCTGCGGTCCGCGTGTAACCCAAATTTTGGCTCGCGAACTGAACATTCCCATTACCGAAGTTTTGAAAGAACGTACTGATTCTCATATGTTCTACGAAAAATATGCAGCTGATGGCGGGGAGGAATAATTATGAACCAATTATATGATGTAATTATTATTGGCGGCGGCCCTGCTGGTCTTTCTGCTGCTTACAGCGCATGGGAAAATGGCGCTAAAAAGATTATCGTTATCGAACGTGACCGCGAATTGGGCGGCATTTTGCAACAATGCATTCACAATGGCTTTGGCTTGCATCACTTCAAAGAAGAATTGACCGGCCCTGGCTATGCTTATCGTTGCATCGAAATGATTAAAGACAAACCGGAAATCGAAACTTTGGTTGATACCATGGTTCTCGAAGTTAAACCTGATAAAACCGTTATCGCAGTTAGTCCTGAAAAAGGCTTGTTGGAATTGCAAGGTAAAACTGTAATCCTCACCATGGGTTGCCGTGAACGTACCCGTGGCGCTATCCGTACTCCGGGTGAACGTCCTGCTGGCGTATTCACTGCAGGCGCTGCTCAACGTATGGTTAATATGGAAGGTTACTTGCCCGGCCACAAAATTGTAATTTTGGGTTCCGGTGACATCGGTCTCGTTATGGCTCGTCGTATGAGCCTCGAAGGTTGCAAAGTTCAAGCTGTTCTTGAAATCTGCCCCTTCTCCAACGGTTTGACCCGTAACATCGTACAATGCTTGCATGACTACGATATTCCTTTGTACCTCTCCCACACCATCACTAAAATTCATGGCGATACCCGCGTAACCGGTATCACCGTTGCTAAAGTAGATGACAAAATGACTCCGATTCCGGGTACTGAATTCGATATCGAATGCGATACCGTTCTCCTTTCTGTTGGTTTGATTCCTGAAAACGAATTGTCCAATGGCTTGAATCTGGAAATGGCTCCGTTGACTGCAGGTCCTGTAGTTGACCAACGTCGTGAAACTAGCCTTGACGGTTTCTTTGCTGCAGGTAACGTAGTTCACGTACATGACTTGGTAGACTTCGTATCTGACGAAGCTGAAATCGCTGGCAAATATGCTGCATTGAAAGCTTTGGGCAAAATGGAAGGCGCAACCCGCGAAGTTAAAGTTAACGCTATCAATGGCGTAAGAACTTGCGTTCCGCAAAAACTTACCATGTCCGTAGAAAACCCTGCTGACGAAAAAGTTAAACTCTTTATGCGTGTTGGTGCACCTCACCGTAAAGTTAAATTGGAAATTAAGAGCGGCGACAATGTTCTCTTGAGCAAACCGTTGCCTGTTGCTAAACCCAGTGAAATGATTGCAGTAGAAATTCCTGCTGCTAAATTTGACCTGATTGGTGAAGAAATCACCGTTGGTTTGGTACTGTAATTAAGGAGGGTATAAAATGGCTGTTGAAACTAGAGTTATGAACTGCATTATGTGCCCTATGGGCTGCGAAATGACCGTAACCATTGAAGATGGCAAAGTTACCAACGTTACCGGCAACACCTGCCCTCGCGGTCCTAAATATGCTGCTGACGAAGTAACTGCTCCCAAAAGAATGTTGACCACTACCGTTGCAGTAGAAGGTGGCTTGCTCCCTTTGCTGCCCGTAGTATCTTCTACCGTTCTGCCGAAAGAAAAAGTTTTGGCTTGCGCTGCATACTTGCGTGGCGTTAAAGTACAAGCTCCTATCGCTGCAGGCGACGTAGTTGTAAAAGACATCTTGGGCTTGGGCGTTGATATCGTTGCTAGCCGTGGCATGTAATTTATAATTAAGTAAATGCAAATTTTAAGATGCGTTCCCAGTTTTGGGAACGCATTTTTTATTAATTTGTAATAAAAAATTTTTAAAACTTTTTGGGATTTTTTAGAAAGATTTGCTGATTTTAGGGTGTTTTTTATAGAAAAATTGCAGTTTTTTAGAAGAATTTTTAAAATTTTTTAGGGTGCTCTAAGCAATAATTAATGCAGTTCCGTTTGCCAACGCTTCCTTGTGTATCACAAAATTTTTGTAAAAAACTTAACAAAAAGGTGTTGACACCCCCTCGGATAAGTGCTATTATATGCAAGTCGCTGATGACACGGCGACAAAACAGAACCTTGAAAACTGAACAAGAACCTAGAAAAAAGCGAATGTGCGGGTCAAGCATTTCTTCGGAAATGTACGACCTAAAAGTCAAAATAATTTCTTTTAATAACGAGAGCCAATCGGTTCTTCAATAAACTTTATTGG